>NZ_CBDLAM010000185.1:0-7274 GCF_965301125.1 Anaerosporobacter sp.
TCTTAATTCTTTCTTGTTCCATTGTATCACGATCACGTACTGTAACAGCTCCATCTTCTTCAGATTCAAAATCGTAAGTGATACAGAATGGAGTACCTATTTCATCTTGTCTTCTATAACGTTTACCGATGTTTCCTCTATCATCATATTCGCAGTTGAAGTATTTACTTAACTCAGTGTAGATTTTTTCTGCACCTTCTGCTAATTTCTTTGATAATGGAAGTACACCAACTTTAACAGGAGCCAAAGCTGGATGGAAATGTAATACAGTACGTACATCTCCTTCTCCTATTTCTTCTTCATCGTAAGCACCACATAAGAAAGCTAATGTTACACGATCTGCTCCAAGTGATGGTTCAATAACATAAGGAACATATCGTTTATTTGCTACATCATCAAAATAACTCATATCCTCTTTTGATACATTTTGATGTTGTGTTAAATCGTAATCTGTTCTATCTGCAATTCCCCATAATTCTCCCCAACCAAATGGGAATAAGAATTCAATATCAGAAGTAGCTTTACTATAGAATGAAAGTTCTGCTGCATCATGATCACGTACACGCATCTCTTCATCCTTGATTCCAAGGTCTTTTAACCATTTGATACAGAATTCCTTCCAGTATGCAAACCATTCAAGGTCTGTATCTGGCTCACAGAAGAATTCTAATTCCATTTGTTCGAATTCTCTTGTACGGAATGTGAAGTTACCTGGAGTAATTTCGTTTCTGAATGATTTACCAACTTGACCGATACCAAATGGAATTTTCTTTCTAGAGGTTCTTTGAACATTTTTGAAGTTAACAAAGATACCTTGTGCAGTTTCTGGTCTTAAGTAAACTGTATTCTTTGCATCTTCTGTTACACCTTGAAATGTTTTGAACATTAAGTTGAATTGACGGATATCAGTAAAGTTATGTTTACCACAAGTTGGACAAGCAATTTGATGTTCTTCGATATATTTAGCCATTTCTTCATTAGACCAAGCATCTACAGATCCTTCGACCTCGATATTATTTTCTGCCATATAATCTTCAATAATCTTGTCTGCTCTAAAACGTTCTCTACATTCTTTACAATCCATTAATGGATCAGAGAAACTTCCTAAATGTCCTGATGCAATCCATGTTTGTGGATTCATAAGTATGGCACAATCAACACCTACATTATATGGATTTTCTTGAATGAATTTTTTCCACCATGCTTTTTTTACGTTGTTTTTTAATTCAACACCTAGGTTACCATAATCCCAAGTATTTGCAAGTCCACCATAGATTTCAGAACCCGGATAAACGAATCCTCTTGCTTTGGCCAATGCTACAATTTTTTCCATTGTCTTTTCCATTTGCTATTCAACCTCTCAAATCTTTTTTCTATATTTAACTGAAATTATATATGATTATTATATGTTTGTCCAATCTAATATTAAAATAATACCGTTCATTCGGCTAGACTTCCTTTATTTCTTTTTAGCAAACACAATCACTGCTATATTTTCTCCGCTAGTTTGTAATACATTCTTTTCTAGCTTAACAACATTACTATAATATAAGATTGTTCCATCAATTCTAATATCTAGCGGTTCCTGAATGATTAGAACTGTGGCATCTTCCTTGCTAAAAGCAGTTTCTCTTGATACAGTATCTTTAGTTTTTGAATCTACAAACTCTAATACAGAAAGAATGCTTTCTTCTTTTAATGCTTGTTCTGTAGTTATCAATTTAGCACTTGTTCCATTAAATGACGAATAATCTTCAATATCGTTATAATTGAACACAACACTCGCTTTTTGATCTTTAACATGAAGAGAATGCATCTTTATTTGATTCTCTCCATTCTCTTTGTTGTAAACAGCAACTTCTTCATTAATAAATGTCTTTAATTCTTCTTTGTTATAATAATCTTTATTAAAATCCTCTATTATAGAAGATTGCACCGTATTATCCTTCTTAATAACTATTGTATTGGTAGTAACATCTTCCGCTGAGATAGATATTTTATCCTTCCCACAACCGGTCATTCCTACAAGTAATAGTGTGCTTAACAGTACAAGTGTTATCTTTTTCATTAGTACTATCTCCCCCTCGCATAGGTAAGTATTATTACTTGTAATTGTAACCTTAAATAACTATATTTTCAATAAAAAATTAAAACATATCCAGCATCTCCAAGGTTTTAAACTCCTTGTCAATATACATGCTTAGATAATGTTTCATACAATAGCGAAGTTCTGATAATACAGAATCGGATACCGTGAAGGTATATAACTTCTCGATTGTTGATGCGATGATAAACTGCATTGCATAAATCGTTGAATCTTGCAGATGCATAACTCTGCCATCTTTTATCAGACAATCAGAGCAAAGTAATCCTCCACTCGATAAGCTTAGTGCATTCAATTTATCTTTCTTACCACACTTTACACATTCAAAAACTTGAACAGCTTCACCGTTAAGTGTCATAATCTTAAGTTCGAATATGTATCGGATGAGAGGATACGGTATGGTTCCCTTTGTCAAAGCTCGTAACGATTGGTAAAGAAGTTTTAATATAGAAGACTCATCAACATTCTCTCTTGTTAGATAATCCGCAAATTCACAAAAATACATTCCGTACGTAACTGCCTCTAAGTTATTACGAAGTTCTACAAAGTAGTTTTGTACCTCACTTCCATTTATCTGGTAAGAAGTTCTTCCTTCATATACCGTAAATTGGCCGAAAGTAAATGGTTGAGAGCATGCAAGTAAGGCGCTATTTTGTTTTCTAGCGCCTTTTGCAAATGCTGTTATCTTACCGCGTTCTTTTGTTAAAAGAACAACCCTCTTATCATACTCACCAACTGGCATTGATGCCAGAACTATTCCCGTCACTACAACTGGTGAAACCACTATCTCCACCTTCTCTAATCTGATTATTTTCTTCTTGTGTATCATCCATATGTTCGCTTGTACAAGCAACATAATTTAAATAGTCCGTAATAAATCCTGACTTTTCAAATTCTGACCAATAATTATCTTTATTCATATATTAGCGCCCCCTAATTCTATGGTAGCTATTCTCGCACCTTGAATAGTTACTGTTATGTTCTAACCTGAACAACGTTATTGTTGTTCTATTCATTAGGTTGCCCATTTCTGTACTACCTTATACTAAATTTTCTATAGATTAATTTCTTTCTTGTTATATCCGTAATTCTTAAGTAAGAAATCACTGTCTCTCCAGTCTTTCTTAACTTTTACCCACAATTGAAGATTGACCTTCATATCTAATAAATTTTCAATCTCCTGACGTGCTAATGTTCCGATTTTCTTTAACATTGCACCTTGTTTACCAATGATAATTCCTTTGTGAGAATCTCTTTCACAAACAATTGTAGCTTCGATGTCAACTATATTACCCTTCTTACGTTCCTTCATACTTTCGATGGATACTGCAATACCATGAGGAATCTCTTCATCAAGAAGACGTAATGCTTTTTCACGTATTAATTCTGCAACAATTTGTCGCTCTGGTTGATCTGTAATTGTATCTTCATCATAAAACTGTGGCCCCTCTGGGAGATAATTAAAGATTGCTTTCATTAAGTTTTCTTTGTTCTCGCCTTTCAAAGCAGATACAGGAACAATTTCTGCGAAATTACAGATATCTTTATAAGCACCGATAAATGTTAAAATTTCTTCCTTCTTAACAGTATCAATCTTATTAATTACTAAGATAATTGGAGTCTTAACACGTGTTAATTGTTCTGCGATATGTCTTTCACCAGCTCCGATGAATGTTGTTGGCTCAACTAGCCATAGGATTAAATCTACTTCATTTAAAGTTCTTTCTGCCACTGTAACCATATATTCACCAAGCTTATTTTTCGCTTTATGAATACCTGGTGTATCGACAAATATAATTTGCCCCTCTTCACTTGTATATACCGTTTGAATACGATTTCTTGTAGTTTGTGGCTTATCTGATGTAATCGCAATCTTTTGACCTATAATTTGATTCATAAGTGTAGACTTACCAACATTAGGTCTACCTATTAATGTAACAAAACCTGATTTATATTTTCTCTCCATGTTATTCCATGCTTATCGCCATTGTTTATATATAGTGTGAAAGTTGGCACCGCATGATTCCTTTCTTAAGTGTAATTTTCCTTTCACACTATTTCTTTTATCTATATAAGTATCTATATAAGACTTTTTATTTCTCCAAATATATCTGCATTTTCTTGTAATTTAGATTCATTGCCAATAACGCATAGGTTGTTATCTGCAAGTATTGCTCCAACCAAAGGTGCTAAGGCACGAATATCTTCTTTTGTAGCAGATAATATTTGTTCTCGTTCTCTTTGGAAATCCATTGTTGTCATACCACTTAAGTAAGAGGCTAGAGAACGGCCACCTTTTGCAGCTGGATTCAATGGTGTATCTACACCACTGATTGTTCCAATAATATATTTTGTCATATCACGGTCATCTACATCAAAATTAGCGATATAGTCAACTACCTGATCATAGATTTTGTTTGTCTCATTAAGGTTTGGATCACGATATGAAGTAAAGTATCCATTTCCATCAAAGCTAAATCCACACATCGCACCATATGCTCCGCCCTTAACGCGGATATTGTTCCACAGATAATCAAAACTCAAAATGGACTTAAGAACACGTAAAGCACCTGTATAAGAATGCCCATTTTTAATATAATTACCTGTACGAGCTACATATTGAACTTTAGAAGCAGTCTTGAAACCTTCATTCAACTTCACGCAGTCAAACCTACCTAATGAAGTAGTAATCTGTGCATCACTTAGTCTTCCAATGAATGGTTTAATTAATGGCTCAAATAATTCATATCCTTCCTCATCTGCAGTAACACTTAATAATACCGTATCTTTTCTAAATAAGCAATCCATAACTTGCTCTAAACTCTTAGTAATTTCTTCATGTTTATTATCAAAGTCATTAACAAGACCATCAATGAAACGATAATAAGAAATTCCACCTGTCAATTCGTCAAACATAGCAGCTTGTGAATAGTAAGAAGTAGCACGGCTTACTGCCACAGAATGTCCTGATGAATTCAATTTCATCTGTAGTCGAGATTTAATTTCCATTAGGATTTCAAGCATTCGCTTACTATCACCCAGTTTACTCTCATGGATAATTTCATTGAGTAATTCCATAGCAACCGCAAGTTCTTGATATAATACCTTAATCTTAAATGCGAATACTGGTCTGTAGTTCGTTATATCATTCTTCTGCACATAGCTGCTTATGAATGTATTAATACCTCCAGTGTGTGTATTGATTTCATTGGATAATTCTAAGAAGCTGTGTTTATTCGTATCTACATAACCAAGTACTGTTGCTAGCAATCCCACATAAGGAACTAAATCATTTGGCACATATTTAGCATCAAATAATACTCTTAAATATGCAATCTGATTTGTAAAGATATCATGTTGTACAACTGTAGTGTTGTCAACGATCTTAATCTTATTATAAATTGGTTGTGCTTCCTTCTTAATATCTTCTCTTTCAAGTAATGGAATTGTTTTTAATTCCTCTGGAGTAGAAGTCTGTTCCTGATATCTGGTTAATTCTTTGGTATTCTCAATAATTTGGTTAATTTCTTCATCGCTAAGACTTGCTTTATAAGCTGCTAATTTCTTCTTGGTTTCTTCTTCTACTTTAGCAGTTAAGACAATCTCAGGCTTTACAATAACTATACTTACATGATTGTTATCGATCAGATGTTTCTTTATTAATTCTTCAAAATATCCACTACCAATCTTATCTTTTAGGAATGCAAATATTTTATTGGATTCTGTATAAATAAATGGTTTCGTATCATCATAGAGCCAACTATCAAGCAATTGGATACCATACATAAGTCCCTTTGGAAATTGTCCAAAATCAGCTTCTCTATATTTAAATTCATAGTAATTAATAGCGGCACGCAATGACTTCTCATCAATTCCGTTCTTAACAATCTTCTCTAATGTTTCTTTAATTACTTCTAAGAACTTATTTTTATCACTTTCGTTAGCATTCTTTGCTATAATACTAAACATTGGTTGCATAATGCTACTATCATAATCACTAAGAATATCTTGACCAATCTTGGCATCAAGTATTGCTTGCTTTAAAGGTGCACCTGGAGCACTAAGAAGTACGTATTCAAGAATCTTCATAGACATAACCAACTGCGCATCTAAAGAAGTTCCTACTACAGCGTTATAACTTACATAGGTATTATTATCAATAGATTCTTCAGCTGAGATGGAATAACTAGTGACAACTTCTTTTGGTTTATCAAACGCTTTTTGTAATTCAATATGGGAATCCACTTTTATTTGTTCAAAATGTGATAGATATTCGCTATCTAACCAATTTAATTTTTCTTCAATATCCATATCACCATATAAATAAATATAACTATTTACTGGGTGATAGTATTTTTTATGAAAATCTATGAACTCCTCATAAGATAAGTCTGGAATATTATCCGGATCTCCACCCGATTCTGTTCCATAAGCCGTATCTGGGAATAAAGATTTCTTAATTAAGCGGAATAAAACTTGCTCTGGCGAGGAAAATGCTCCCTTCATTTCGTTATATACAATACCATTGATTTTTAACTCATCCTCTTTATTCTCTAATTCATAATGCCAACCTTCTTGCTCAAAAATCTGCTTTTTATAATAGATATTTGGATAAAAGACCGCATCCATATATACATGCATTAAGTTTTGATAATCTTTATCATTGCAACTTGCAATTGGATAAATAGTCTTGTCTGGATAGGTAATTGCGTTCAAGAAAGTATTCAAAGAACCTTTCTCTAATTCAATAAAAGGATCTTTAACTGGGAAATTCTTTGATCCACATAAAACAGTATGCTCTACAATGTGGGCTGCTCCAGTAGAATTCATTGGAGGGGTTTTAAATCCAACGAAAAATACTTTATTCTCATCATCATTAGACATTACAACAATACGAGCTCCACTTTTCTTATGTTTTAATATAACTCCTAATGATTTTAATTCGTCTAAAGATTGTGATGTTACTATTTCATAGTGTGACATGATATTTAAATCATCAACACTTTTTATATTTTTTGACATGCAATTGTTTCCTCCTGGTCTAATTTTCAATGATTGATTTACTCTTTTGTTAATACAATATTTTACCATTTTATAAAATTATAGCATACTACTTACATTTTGTCACCAAACCTACATATTTAAACGTAATAATATACTTTTTCTATAC
>NZ_CBDLAM010000186.1:0-7193 GCF_965301125.1 Anaerosporobacter sp.
AATATAGTTAATTCCAAATGTAGAATTAATTTGAGATCGTATTGTTTTAAATGGAATAATATTCACATTATAATACCCAGCTGATCTATTCTTTAATATAAGTTCACGTGCACTAATTAGAACTTCTTTAGGCAAATATAATTTTAATATTACAAAATAAGTTAGTATTACTATGTATACCAATAATACAAATTTGCATATTTTTTTATGCATAATTGTAGCCTCCTAAAAGAAAATGTTTTTTATTTACAATGAAATTATTATATACCAACACTAATACTTCCAGATACTCTTAACTTAAATTTATATCCAATAAAAAATACTTTGTAAAATCCAAATAAGATTTTACAAAGCATTAATAATTATAGCCATGTATTCCAAATTATCTACTAGTATTATCAACAACGTAAATCTGCAAAACTCTTAATAACGTAAACCCGCTTCTTAGCTGACGTACTATGGCTAAGAAACGATAGCGAAACAACTATAGTACTTCTTAGTGTGTACTATATAACCTAGGAAGGCGAGGCAAGGATACCGAGCCAGCCGTGCGATGTAGATATTACTATCTTTATAATACCTTTGTGTCATCGCACTAGGGAGGCAGGATGCCGAATCGAAGGCGATTCCGTATCATTTAGATATCTGCACTGTACACACCTAGAAGTACTTAGCTGTGTAGCGTGTTTCGTGTCATAGTACGTCAGCTAAGAAGCATTGAAATCATACATTGAGTTTTGCATTGAAAGTATTTACTGCTTAAAACTCTCTAATCTCTCAGCCATTGTCTTGTTAAAATTCTCAACTTTTCTTTCATATTCCGTATTCATGAATGTTGAAGTAAGCATGAAATCGGCTGTTGCGCGATTGTTTGCAATTGGAATATCATATACTACTGCAATACGAAGAAGTGCTTTTACATCTGGATCATGTGGTTGAGCAGCTAGTGGATCCCAGAAGAATACAACAAAGTCAATGTTTCCTTCTACGATTCTAGAGCCAATCTGTTGATCACCTCCAAGTGGACCGCTATTGTATCCTTTAACAGGAAGATTTGTTTTATCAGCAATTAAACGAGCTGTTGTTCCTGTACCACACAAGATATGTTTCTCTAATTCCTCTTTATGTTGCTGAACCCAATCCACTAATTCTGCCTTCTTACTATCATGTGCAATTAATGCAATGTGTTTTTGTTTTCCAATTGTAAAATTAATAAAATCGTCGTTAATCATATGTTTTTCTCCAATCTGTACTATTCTGTTTTTATGTTACCCAATACACGAACAGATGATGCCTCTTCTTTTATACCTCTAAGAGCATTCATAACTCCTGCATCGCGAAGATTTCCTTCCACATCAACAAAGAATCTATACTCAAAATTCTTACCATTGATAGGTCTTGATTCAATCTTAACCATATTTATATTATTATAAATAAAATGAGATAACATATTATATAATGTACCGCTCTTATGTGGTAATTCAAAACAAATACTTACCTTATTCGCATCTCTTAGAAAAATCTTCTGATTTGCGATAACAATAAATCTTGTACAATTCGTGTCATCAAAATTAATAGATTCCTTCAAAATCTTTAACCCATAACACTGTGCTGCCTTAGTACTACCAATTGCTGCTTGTGTAATATCTCCATCTTCAACAACTTTCTTTGCACTTGCAGCTGTACTATGATATTCTTTCTTTTCAATATAATCATGCTCTTCTAAGAACTTCGCACATTGCATTAATGGCTGTGGATGAGAATATACTGTTTTTAGATTCTCAATTGTTGCACCTTCTAGACCTAATAATGCATTCTGAATCTTAACCACATGTTCGCCTACGATATAATTATCATATTCAAGTAATAAGTCATAGATGTCCGAAATTCCACCTGTTGAAGAATTCTCAATTGGTAAAACTCCATAATCAGCTTTTCCTTCTTTCACAGCTTCCATAACTTTACGGAATGTCAATTCATTAAAGCTATCCACTTCGGTTCCAAAATAGTCATCCATACATTGTTGCGTATACGTACCTTCCTGTCCAAAGAATACAACCTTTGTATCAGCTGTAATCGGTAATTTATCAATTGCCTCAAAGGATTTTGCAATACTTTCTGATTTTACCAACGTATATTGTAATTTACGACTGATTGACATAATCTGTGAGAATAGCTCTTTTGCAGCAATCTTATTAAATTCATTACTAGCTAAAGCACCTAATGTTTCTAATTTTTCTTCCTCACGTTGTTTGTCATAAACTTTCTTGCCTACACTAATCTTATACTCCGCAACATTCTTCGCAATCTCCATACGTTCTTCAAACAAGGAAATAATTTGCTTGTCAATGCGGTCTATGTCTTCTCTACTCTTCAGTAAATCTACCATTGGAACCTCCATACTTGATCTTATTGAACCCTATAACTATTCATTAATAATCATTATATACCAATTAATCCACTGTTGGCAAGTAACGTGTTAAATATCACAATTAAATCTTCTTCCATTCTTTTGCTCTTCCTGATGTTTTTTCTTCCTTGTATATGTAGAACTGTAGTTTTCTTCTTCCTCTTTCCGTTTTTCTTCTGTAGCAGGTAATTCTTTGTACCTTTTTTCTTTCATAGCCTTGGAACTTTCGTCTGCTATTGCTGCCTGTTCCATTTGTACATCTTCCTTCGTGCCTCTTATCCCTGACATATGGGTAGAGACTACTCTTTGTACTTCTTCTTTTGTCTTACAATTCTTAATCTGCTGTTTCATGATCTTACGGCTCATCTCAATCTTGATTGCCTTCAGATATAGCATAGAATCATGTTGTCGCAAATATTCAAGATCCGACGCCGTTAGTTTCTTTCCTAATAAAAGCTTGTTTCGTATGCTTTTAGTCCTTGCAGAAACTCTTTCTTGTTCATCTTCCCTATCTACAAGTGATTCCAAAAGAAATGAAGGTTTCTCTTTTTTCTCTTGCTCAACTAACTTCTTTTGTTGCTGTGTAACTACATTCCATACATTTTTTGTGTTACTAACAAACATATCCTCACCTATCCCTATTATAAGCCCTTGACTAAAAGTTCCTTCAAGTTTTATATCGGCTTAATGAAGGTAATAGTTAATCGTCTATTCTAACACAGAATACACTTCATTATGAAAAGAAAGGGAACCAAATATTATAATTGGTGTCTCTTCTCTATCGTTTTCTGACTCTTCTATCGCTAATTGCAATGCTTCCTTAACGGAATTCGTTGCCTTTACATGATTACAGTATTTTCGTGCACATTCTGCAAGTGACTGTGCATCCAAACCTCTTACATTATCAGGTGTAATCGTATAAATCGCCTTTGCTTTCTCTGATGTTATGGCTAGCACCTTCTCGTATTCCTTGTCTGCAAGTACACCCATAACATAGATGCATTTTCTATCTGGGAAATAAAGTTCCATAGATTCTTTCAGTGCATATGCGGCATCTTCATTATGTGCTCCATCAAGAATTATAGTAGGTTTATCATAAATCTTTTCAAATCGTCCATTCCATCTTGTTAAAGCGACACCCTCATAAATACTTTCCTCTGTTACAGTATATCCCATCTGCTTTAACATAAATACGGTATTGATTGCTACAGCTGCATTCTTAACTTGCATCTTACCTAACAGATGAATCTTAAGCTTATTTAGCACTGTATGATTCTTAGCAGTATTCTCATCTACTGAAAAATCAAATATTGTTTCACCAATACTATAATCGATATTCTCTATATCATCAAAATTCGTAGTTACTAACTCTATGTCCTTATCCTTACATACCGATTCTATAACTTCCATTGCCTCTGGTTGTTGCTGATAAGAAACAACCTTACAACCTTCTTTTATTATTCCAGCTTTCTCATATGCAATCTTTGCTAAGGAGTCCCCTAGAAACTCCATATGGTCCATACTGATTGATGTAAGTACTGCTACCTGTGTATTCTTAATTACATTGGTTGCATCTAATCTTCCACCCATACCAACTTCTAGTACAACTAAATCTATCCCTCGTTCTACGAATTCAAGGAACGACATAGCTGTCTCAATCTCAAAAGGAGTTGGATGTGGATTCCCATCTAAAACCATTTCATCACACACATCGGCAATATATGTGATATGTCTTGCAACAGCTTCTTTCTCTATATATGTTGTTTCAACTTTGGAAGGATTCGATTTATAAGTAATCTGTATTCGTTCACAATACTCTCTAATAGTTGGCGATATATATCTTCCTATTTTGTATCCATTCATAGCCATGATATTAGCTATATATGCGGCGGTAGACCCCTTACCATTGGTACCAGCTATATGCACAAATTGTAATTTATCTTGAGGATTACCAAGACGATTTAGCAATTCTGTTAGTGATTCAAGACCAAGTTTGCTACCGAACTTACCTACCTCATCTATATATTCCATTGCTGCATTAAAATTCATTTGTATTCCTCTTTTCTAACATTACTTTTCATCACATACCTGGAAAATATAGAATTTTAGATAGTATGATTCATCTGCTGCCCATAAGATTGGATGATCTGGTGCTTGTGTTCTATATTCTACTTGGCGAAGGCGTTTGTGGACATTTCTAGCAGCTTGTCCAATCGTCTCCGTAAATAATTCAGGTGTCATAAAGTGAGAACAAGAGCAAGTTGCAAGGTAGCCTCCATCTTTAATCAACTTCATTGCACGAAGATTGATTTCTCGGTATCCTTTTACTGCATTCTTCACAGAATTTCTTGATTTTGTGAATGCAGGTGGATCCAGTATTACAACGTCGAACTTCTCACCTTTTTCCTCTAATTCTGGTAATAATTCGAATACATCTGCGCATTGGAATTTTACTGTATCCTGTAATCCATTCAACTGCGCATTCTCTGTTGCTTGTTTGCATCCAAGTTCCGATGCATCTACACCAAGCACACTAGCTGCTCCAGCAATTCCCGCATTCAAGGCAAATGATCCTGTATGAGTGAAACAATCAAGAACTTTTGCTCCCTTACACAATTTTTGAATTGCTTTACGATTGTTTTTCTGATCTAGGAAGAATCCTGTTTTTTGTCCTTCTTCAACATCTACTATATATCTAACTCCATTTTCTACAATTTCAACTTTCGTATCAAATGGTTCTCCGATAAATCCCTTAATCCTCTCCATACCTTCATTGGTACGGACTTTAGCATCGCTTCGCTCGTATACTCCACGTATTGTTATTCCATCCTCTTTCATGCATGCAATTAAATCATCTACAATTTGTTTTTTGAAGCGATCAATCCCTAATGCTAGAGATTGAACAACTAAAACATCTGAAAATTTATCAATAACAATACCTGGTAAAAAATCTGCCTCGCCAAAAACCACACGACAACTGCTTGTATCAACTGTTTTTTTACGATAATCCCATGCATTCTTCACACGCATTGTAATGAAATCATTATCGATTTCTTGTCCTTTCTTTCTTGAAAGAAGACGAACTCTAATCTTAGAATTCGTATTAATAAAGCCTGTACCCATGAAATACTCATCAAAATCATGTACGTACACCAAATCTCCATTCTCAAAATCGCCAGTAATTGTATCAATTTCATTATCAAAAATCCACATACCACCAGCTTTGATTGTCCTACCTTCGCCTTTTTTTAACTTAACAACTGCTCTATCCATCTATCTACCTATGCATTTTAAAATGCATATATCCTTTCTGTGATATAATCACAATGAAAGCATAGGTATCACCCCATGCTTATTATTTGTTCCATAATTAACCTAAACACCTAATGATTATAGCATAATGCTATTGGTATTACTACCTTTTCACAGAGCAAACCAATAATGGATGTAATCACCTTGAGCATTTTAGAATATTATCAACTCAATTTCAAATAATAGTACTATGAAAAAAAATCTTCTAACTAATTTCATAACATGTGGCCTATTGGGTTGGTGCTTCGAATGTTTCTCTACAGGACTTGGTTCCATTCGTTCACATAGGGACCCTAAATTAACTTGTCACACATCCATATGGATGTTCCCAATCTATGGTGCTGCTGCTTTTCTAACACCAGTTTGCAAGCTATTGAAGAATACAAACATGTTCATACGAGGAGGGATTTACACAGTCTGTATCTTCATTACGGAATTTTGTACAGGAAAATTACTAAAAAAGCACAAAGCCTGTCCTTGGGATTACAGCAAAGCAAAATTCAATTTTAAAGGCGTTATTCGATTTGACTATGCACCATTATGGTTTATTATGGGCTTATTCTACGAAAAAATACTTCTAAATAAGAAACCTTTTTTATAATTTATACCATCATTCAATAAAACCTATAAATTAAATGTAATAATAAAAATACCAATTGAGTAACTAAACTAAGAAATTAAAACCAAAAAAACAACTTTTTGTAGCTGTGTACCATGTGTGAACATACATATATGTTCAAAAAATGGCAAACAGCGTACAAAAGTTGTTCTTTAGCAACAGCACTTTATTATCTTATATATTTAGAAATTAAAACCGTTATATCCCCAGTGGCTAACTTCTTCATATTTAACGTAGATTTTGTCCTTGTCTACTCCTACCACTTTGTTGAATATATCGCAAATTGCTGCGGTTAATTTATCATAAGCATCTGAAGTTGCACCACCGAAGATCTTCACTTCTACGAAAGCGATCTTCTCAAATGGTTGCCCTTTGAAATACAAACTGTAATTGTCTTCAAATCCAAGCATTAACCAACTTTCACTTTTTCCTGGAATTAAGGAAATTGCTTTTCCTAATTCCGTCTTTAATTCATCCTTTTGTTTGTCTGTTAGTGCAACAGACACTTTCGAATTAATAAATGGCATACATCATCTTCCTTTCTACAACCACTACTATAGTCCACTATATACTTTCTTATACGTGATATCCAATTCCCATTGACAGCGTCTTACCTTCATTTTTCCATATGTATTCATTAAATATTCATAAAAATTCTTCTCATATGCAAGAATCTTATCTAGTTGCTCATCTGAGATTGTATAATCCCCATAACGGATTGACATATATAAATAATTTAATTATTTAAAAACCCACTAATCGTTATAACAAAACTTAATTCAAAACCATGTAAACCACTAAGCTAAAATAAAGAGCGGAGATTCAGTAGTATTCTTCAACTTCAGACCAGAT
>NZ_CBDLAM010000187.1:0-7190 GCF_965301125.1 Anaerosporobacter sp.
ATATGTAAAGTCTTCTAATACATTCTTAAGAACTTCATCTCCTGAGATCTTAACATTTTCAGCTTCTTTAATATTGCTAATTTCTAAGTAATCTTTCATTGTTCCAAGAGGTTGACCACCTAACATTAATATTTTCTCAGCAACCTCATCTATTTCGCTATTAACTCCATTATAATATTCTTCTAACTTTCCATGAAGTACGAAGAAATTTTTACCTTTTACATTCCAGTGATAATTCTGTAACTTCCTATATAACACATTTAAATCCGCCAAAAATTCATTTAAATCTTTTATTAATTCTACCATCTTTATCCTCCTAAAATTTAAAAATACTAGTTAGAACTAACTAACTATTGTATATTTTAACATATTTTTGTATTAATATCCATAAAATATAATGATAATTTTTATCAATTTAAGCTTTATTTCATTATATTTTATTATTTCAATCAATTTTCTCTATGTTAAATAAAATTATTCAACGCCCTTTAAAGACGTTACCATATCAAGTTTCTTAAGCTTTCCTGAGAACATAATACTAACAACGATTGAAACCAATAATGTTCCACCTGCACAAAGTAAGAAAGAAGACAGGGATAAAGTAGCCGTCATATCAAAGGAATCCCCCATAATATCAACCATATATTGAACCATAAGTAATCCCGCTGGTGTTCCTGCAATAATTCCAAGTACCGATAACCAAGTGTTTTGAATTAACAGCATCTTTCTTAATTTAGATGAATTAAAACCAACTACTTTAAGTGTCGCCAATTCCTTTTCTCGTTCTGCATAAGCTAATAAACCTAAATTATATAAGATTAGCAATCCTAGTAATGTAGCAACAATGATTAGTATTACAACTAAGATTGTCATAGCTTCCATTGATACAGCCCAAGCTTCTAATAAAGATTCCTTTGTAAACACCTTCTTTATGTGGTCCGAATGAATCTTATCTTCTGCAACATCTGTTGCAATAAAGCTTGGAACGAAATCATACCCGGATTCTTCTACAACTTTTCTTGTAGTTGTAATTCCTGCACCAATTGGCATACGATTTATTACCGTGACTGTTGCTGTTTTCCATTCTTCTGCATCAATTAGATGCCAAGAAATCTCATCACCCGATTTTACTCCTAACGACTCTGCTGTTTTCTTCGTAATAGCAAAATCTAATTCTTGTAGTGTAGTAATATTGAGATTGCTATCCGTTATGCGATATAATCCTTTACTCTCTACTGCTGTGAATCCAAGTGTCTTTTTCTTATCTTTTACTTTAATGATTACAGAATCCTCCATAACTAACTCACCTTGTAGCTCTTTAGATAACGATTCTACATCTTCTAAAGTCGTCTCTTGCTTTAATTCCACCCGATTCTCAAAGTTTTGTATATCCTTGTACAACCAATCTCTCATGTTGTTAAAGGAATCATACATAGAAGCAGAGCAAACTAACAATGCCATACAACATAAGGTCCCTGCAAATCCCATTAAACATCGAATCTTTGATCTGGATAAATCTCTTAAATTATATTGCACAGAGAAACTTAATTTGTTCCAGAATGGTAGTCTTTCGAATATACAACGCTTTCCGGTTTTCGGCGCTGCTGGTCTAAGTGTATCTGCGGGGTTCACTGCTAGAACTCTTCTACAACTTAAATACGTTGTTAACGTACATGCAACAACCGTTATAACACCAACAACGAAAAAGCTAAGACTATACCCGCCCTTCCACTCTGGTAGTGTATAGCCTGAACTCATAGAAGGAATGAATACTTTAGGTAAAGTCACAGGACCAAGGGTGACTCCTAATGTAGCTCCAACTGCAGAGAGCCAAAAACCGTATGCCATATAATGCCTAAGAATCTTTCCTTTCTTTAGCCCTAGTGCTTTCATGGTACCAATTTGTGTTCTTTGGTTATTTACAAGACGATTCATTGTTGTGATAATCGCTAAGATTGCAATTCCCACAAATGCAATTGTGAAGATAATCATCATGGATTCATGCTGTTTCATCTCATCATTTAATTGATTTACTCCTGGTACACTTTCTCTTGTGATAAAGTAGCTATATCCTCCATCCAATGCTTTATCTATCTTATCTTCAAGAGTTTCAACATCGGTAACATCTGTGGTTATTACCATTTGCGTAAAAGGCATTGCTCCTTCTATAGGAAATGCCTTGTAAGAAGTAAATGCAATTCCTACTTTAGAGAAATCTGGTATCATAGCATCATCATTTGTGTAATATGTATATTCTGGCGAATAGATGAGTCCGCCAATTTCCAAAGTAAGTTGATTGCCTTCAATATCAAAGGTATATTCATCTCCTACAGTTAATTCATTAGAATCTGCAAATCTCTTATCTAACCAGACACGCTTACTATCTGCCCCGTCAAATGCATCTCCTTCTACCACCTTAGGTTTACTAATTACATTGTCTTCTTGAAAATATAAGTAGATGGTTGGCTTTTGCTCACTCTCTCCAACTGCTGGCAAGAATAATCTTCTTTGTGCTTCAGTAACTCCTTTGATATCCTTCACTGCATGTAAATCATCTTCTGTAAAATTTTCTCCATAAATCCATGCATCACCTAGATTTGCCTCTTCATTATAGGAGTTTCTAACCTCTCTTATCCCAGCAACTTCTCCTCCAACTCCTGCATAGACATATACACCAAGAAAAGCTAACAAGAATATAGATATAAATTGCATCTTATTCCATTTCATATCTCTGAACATTTTATGTAACAACATCACCAATTCACCTCACTTACTGGAACTGGAGATTCATTTATTCTAATTTCTCTAATTTTTCCACTACGCATGCGAATCACCTTATCTGCACATTGTGCAAAAGCTGCATTGTGCGTAACAATAATAACAGTCTTATTCCTTTCTTTGCACATCTTCTGCAATAGTTCTAAAACAGCTACACCTGTTTCTGCGTCAAGTGCTCCTGTAGGCTCATCTCCAAGAATAATTTTAGGATTTTTACTCAATGCTCTTGCAATGGATACTCTTTGTTGTTCCCCTCCTGATAACTGCGAAGGAAATTTAGTCTTATGCTCCTTTAAACCTACTGCATCTAGTAACTCTGAAGGATCCAATGCATCTTTTACAATTTCTCTTGTAAGAGCAACATTTTCATACGCAGTAAGACTAGGTAATAAATTGTAGAACTGAAATATAAAGCCGATATTCTCTGCCCGAAACCTAGACATCTGATTATCATTCATTGTACTGATTTCTTCTCCATTAATCCTTATGCTTCCACTGGTAGGTTGATCCATACCACCAAGCATATTCAAAACCGTTGACTTTCCAGCTCCCGATTGACCAAGGACTACAACAAACTCACCTTCATCAATTGAAAAATCCACATGATTCACTGCTATTTGCTTACTTTCTCCTACTCCATACTCCTTGACTACATCTTTGAATGTAATTAATTCTTTCATAGATACTCCTCCACTCATTTTGATTTCAACGTATAATAGCATTTTTTGAAACACAAAAAAAATCGAGTATAGTATACTATACTCGAAATAAACGAAAAAAATAGACTTCAAGCATAGCATACTTGCTACACATGAGTCTCGCTATTTAAGACAAGCCAGATGATAAACATCAGGATGTTGACTTGCCACACAATATTGTGCTACCTACTCCCTCACGAGTGACTTCGTTTTCTTTTGTATTAATATGTTACCATAATTTCTCTGATTTATCAATTATTAATACTAATTTTATTTTTGTTCTAGCATTTTGGAATGGTTCGTATTATCTTAAGTAGTCCAAGATAATACCGAGATCAAATACTCCACACTGTAATAATTTAGCTACAGTGTGGGCTTACTTTAATCAAAATAGTATAGCCAACCACAATGAGTTATGATTAAGATACTTGTGAAGTATCATGATATTGTTTATCGTGGTTAGTAGATAATATTGCAATAACGAATAATATAATTGTAATCCCAAATATCATAGCCTTTTCGAGCGAAGTATTTTCTATAAAAGTATCAATATAATTCCATGCTAAATGAACTCCAATCCCAAACCAAATACTCTTTATATTAATACAAATCCAAGAAATTAAAAAACCAAAAGAAAATAGTAAAGCATACGAAAATACCCCACTAATCTCAGTGTTAACAAAATGAAGGAGGCTAAAAATAATTCCTGATATGATTATCGCTGTAACTGTCGAATAATTTTTCTTTATCTTAGCTATTAGATAACCTCTAAATAATACTTCTTCTCCTAATGCAACTAAGAACCAATAGATTACCATTACGTATTCTTTGCTAAGTGATTGAATGCTAATATAAGTAGACTTATTGCCCAAACTATACTGCGAAATACTATAAAGTGCCACTACCATACAAACACCAATTACAAAATAAAGTATAATCCTATACGAATACTTCAATCCTAAATCCTGGAGACTTAGCTTGTCAAAAACTTTTGCACAAAACAAACTAGAAATTACAAATGCAAGGTATCTCATCCCTTCTTTTATTTGTTCGTTCGCAACATTAGAAGTAAGTCTACGTATCACAAATATAGTAATAAGTACAACTAAGAAAAGTCTCATAATTGCCACCACACTATTAATTATTTTACTCATAATCTCCACCTTACTCATATAATCTAATATTCTCTTAATATAGAATTTAGTTTACTAATAGATACCTGTGGCAAAACTAATAACATAGATATTAAAGAGAGTCCTACACCAGCAGCAAGTAAAGTCCACATACTAATTGATTCCTTTACATACTCAACATTTAGAAAAATACGAAGGAACATTCCTGTAAATATATTGCACATTCCAAAAGCAAGAATACCTGCGAATGCACCTATTATTATCGCCTCTATAGCAATCATACTTGCTATCTTTTTATAATTTGCACCCATAATCTTATACAACATCAACTCTTTTCTTCTGCCTAGCATATCAATCAATATAATGTTTGTCATAAATAACAAATAAGATGCCACTGCGATTATAGATATACATTGAAATAAATTCATTTGTTTTCTAATTGTATTATATAAAGACGGCGTCATATCTCTCATGTTTACAATGAAACAATCATCTATCGTACTGTACAGATTTTCTATTGCATTATCCAAATCATATTCATCAATATTTAAATAATATGTTACCGATGTCCAACCAACATCTGATGCAAGTGCTTGAAGCGGAACTTTTATTTCAGATGTATTAACTAATTGCTTTTCATACACACCAATAATTTCATACTCAATAACATTATTATTAATATTGAGTTGAATAACATCGTTGCATTCTAAACCAACTGCATTTGCCAAATTCTCATTAATAATAACAACATTCTTTTTATTATCTGCCTTTTCAAAAGCTCTTCCTTTCAACATTTTTATATTCTCACAGTCTGCTTCATTAATTCCTTCGATTGTTAAATTTCTGATCATCTTTTTATCTTCAATCAGATTTGTTTCATTCGTCGCGTTATTTTCTACTTGTTTTAATATATCTTGATTATTTGCGGATAAAAGTATTGTATTCATCCTTAATGTTTGCGAATATTCTATAATTGAATCCATATTATTTAGTTCATTAGTAATTTTATTTTCATTATTTTTTGAACTGGTTAGTAATACATTATATCCCAATTGGTTATTGATTAGTGCTTCAACACCGGGTAAGATACTTCCCGATATATTCTGGGTTAATCCTATAGAAGCCAATCCAACAAATAAAGTTGATATTATTAGGCACAAGTTTTTTGTGTTCTTCTTCAATCGTTTGATACTCATTGATACTATTGAACAAGACAGTATTGGTATATTGCAAATCCAATTTAATATAGAAAATGTTATCTTCAATAGTAGGAATACTGTACCTGCTAATATTAAAAACAAGGCAATATATAATAGCGTACTCAGATTATTAAAGTAAATAGTAGCCCCAATTGAAACTATAAAACCAATGAATAAAATAGGTTTGAATAATTTAATTTTATTCTCTTTAGACAATTCTGATTCCCGTAATATCATTACTGGATTAAGGCCATTACATAATTTAGCCGGTATAAAAGAAAATATAATGCTAATTCCTAATGAAATAAAGAGTATAGTAAAAATGTCTTGAAAATACTCTGAATAGAATCTAAATTTCATCCCCTCATAAAGTAGATTATTTATCTTATAGGCAAAAAATAATCCTAAAGGAATTGATAAAACATAGGAAGAAAAACCTGTGATGCATGATTCTAATATAATCATAAAGTTCAAGTTTTTCTGTTTCATTCCTAATGTTCGTAGCAAGCAAATTTCTTTCTGTTCATTCTTAATATTCAATACAATCGTACTTGCTATTCCAATTCCTCCCATTATTGTAGCTATTATTCCAATAATACTAATACTTTTCATTAATTGTTTTACTTCTTTTTCGTTTTCTCTAAATAATTGATACGATGTTTTCAACTCGTCCTTTGAAAAAACCTTTTGTAATTCTTTTTCTATCTGATTAACTTTGTTTTCATCTGTCTTTATGTAAACTTTATGAATTGGTATACTACCTTGTGCAAAATAATTTTCTATTTGGTTACTATTAATAAATGCATATCCAAATAGATTCATATCCATGTCTGTCTCATTATCTAGTTCCACAATATTTTTTACTGTGTATTCATCTTTCGTACCTAATGATGGATTAAAGATTTCTATTTTATCATTCTCAGATACATTTAGTTGGTGAGCTAAATTTTTACTTAATATTATTTCGTTATCATTATTACACATATTTGAATACTTTTGTTTCACATAATTTGGATATTGATTAAAATCAACAAATCTTAAAATAAAATTTGTTGATTTGTTCTTGACTTGACATGTAGTTTTCAACCATGTTCCCGTTGAATACTGTACTGTTTCCAATTCCTGAAGTTTGTTTAAGACATCAGACTGCTCCGTATTTAAACTTGCACTATATGGAGTAATACTAATATCACCCCCGTTAAGATATTTTGCATTTTCTCTTTGCTCATTTATATTATTTGTAGTCGACAATTGAATTGCAAGAATAATAGCCAAGCCCATAGCTACAGAAAAGATATTTAATAAGGTTTTAAATTTATTACACTTAAATTTTTGAAATAAGTAGCGTATATAAAACATCTGCATCCCTCCTCTATTCAAAT
>NZ_CBDLAM010000188.1:0-6986 GCF_965301125.1 Anaerosporobacter sp.
TTCGTACGCCTCCTTACTTTAATAGGATTAATTATATTCCTCAACTATATTCTTTGCAAGTATATCCCTTGTATTCATCTACATTAATTAACTAGATCGAATCATAAGTTGTTTCACTTTTTTTCTTATTATGTTATAATTATGAGACGTTAGTACAATAATTCCGTCATAAAGATAAGGAGTTTAATTATGATTTGTAAGATTTGTGGTCGCCACATTGAGAATGAAAACGCTAATTTTTGCGAAAATTGTGGAGAATCATTAAGAGAAAATAAGGGATTCGAATATCGTGAACCTATCAATCCCACACCTGTTGTTCCTACAGGACCAAGTAACATGGAATCCAATGAGATTTCATTCAAATCTTTCCTGGGCGTAATGTTACTACAGATTATTCCTGGTTTTGGTTTTCTAATCTATATAGTCGTATTATTCACATGGGCATTTGGTAATAAACGTAGTCAAACACATAGAAACTTTGCTAAGGCTTCATTAATTATGGCATTACTATCATTATTCGCTAGTGTTTATCTTGCTACTTTAATACTATAACCCCTTTAATTTCTAATCAAACCCCATAAATACGGAAGACAGCCCTTGTAAATTATGACTACACTAGAGTATAATAAGTCTATTGCAAGAATGATTAAATACATGTAGCCGTAGCGTTAATAATAACAAAACAGTTACACAATATATTAAATTAGGAGTGAAACTATGAGTAAAGTAAGAACACGATTTGCACCAAGCCCAACAGGTAGAATGCATGTCGGTAATTTAAGAACTGCATTATATGCTTATTTAATTGCCAAACATGAAGATGGAGATTTTCTTCTTAGAATTGAAGATACAGATCAAGAACGTTATGTCGAGGGTGCTCTAGATATCATCTACAGAACACTTCAAAAGACAGGCCTTATTCATGATGAAGGACCAGATAAAGATGGCGGATGCGGACCATACGTTCAAAGTGAACGTCAAGCACAAGGTCTTTACCTTGAATATGCAAAACAATTAGTTGAGAAGGGCGAAGCTTACTATTGTTTCTGTACAAAAGAACGTCTTGAGAGCCTTAAGAGTTCTGTTTCAGAGGATGATAGCAAAGAGATCGTTCACTATGACAAACATTGTCTTAGTTTATCAAAAGAAGAAGTTGAAGCAAACCTAGCAGCTGGTATGCCTTATGTTATCCGTCAGAACAATCCAACAGAAGGTACCACATCATTCAACGATGTTATTTTCGGCGAAATTACAGTTGATAACTCTGAACTTGATGATATGATTTTAATCAAATCCGATGGATATCCAACATATAACTTCGCTAATGTTGTAGATGACCATTTAATGAACATCACTCATGTTGTTCGTGGTAATGAATATTTATCTTCTACACCAAAATACAACCGTCTGTATGATGCATTTGGTTGGGACATTCCAGTTTATATCCATTGTCCAATCATTACTAATGAAGAACATAAGAAATTAAGTAAACGTAGCGGTCATTCATCATTTGAAGATTTAATTGAACAAGGTTTCGTAACAGAAGCGATTGTAAACTATGTTGCTTTACTTGGTTGGAGTCCTTCTTCAAACGAAGAAATCTTCTCCTTAGAAGAACTTATTAAAGAATTTGATTATACACATATTAATAAATCACCAGCTGTTTTTGATATCAATAAATTAAAATGGATGAATGGTGAGTATATTAAGAATATGGACTTTGATGCGTATTATGATTTAGCACTTCCATATATCAAAGAAGTTATTAAGAAAGATCTTAATCTCAAATATATTGCAGAATTAGTAAAGACTAGAATTGAAACATTCCTTGATATTAAAGATCATATTGATTTCTTAGAAGATTTCCCTGATTATGATATCGCTATGTATACTCATAAGAAAATGAAAACTAATTCTGAGAATTCTAAAGAAGTACTTGAAGAAATTTTACCTGCTTTAGAAGCTCTTGATGATTATTCTGTATCTTCTCTTGAAGAAGTTATTATGAATTATATTAAAAATAAAGGTATTAAAAACGGACAAGGTTTATGGCCTATTAGAACTGCTGTTTCTGGTAAACAATCTACTCCAGGTGGAGCATATGAAATTATGTATATCCTTGGTAAAGAAGAGTCTTTAAGACGTATTCGTATTAGTATCGAGAAACTTACTGCTGCATTACAATAAATAAACTAGAATCTGTCACATGGTACGAATGGGAGTTATCTTCCATTCCACCTATGTGGCAGTTGTTTTACTTATTAGTTATTATTAATTCAGAAAGGACTTTAATTACGTATGAAGTTTAATACTTCTCAGTTAAAAGCTATACAACATAAAAACGGTCCTATGCTTGTACTTGCAGGACCTGGTTCTGGTAAAACAGCTGTTATAACTCATCGAACCAAATATCTGATTGAAGACCTCGGCATTAATCCTCTTAATATTCTTGTTATCACCTTCACGAAAGCTGCTGCTACAGAGATGAAACAGCGTTTCATGCATCTTATGAATCAAGAACATGTTCCTGTCTGCTTTGGTACCTTTCATTCCATCTTCTTTACTATACTAAAATATGCGTATAACTACTCTTCTGCTAATATTATCTCTGAGGAAGCCCGTCTTTCCTTTTTCCGTTCTGTTATTGCACATTTGAATATTGAAATAGATGATGAGAAAGAATTTATTACTAGTATCTCCAATGAAATCAGTCTTGTTAAAGGTGATATGCTCTCACTTGACCATTATTACTCTATTAACTGTTCAGAGGATATCTTTAAGAAAATCTACAACGCATATGAAAACAAATTGCGCAGTGAGAACTTAATTGATTTTGACGATATGCTGGTATTCTGTTACGAACTCTTAAAAGAGCGTTCCGATATTCTTTCTCTATGGCAAAAGAAGTTTCAGTACATCTTAATTGATGAATTTCAAGATATTAACCGTGTTCAATACGAAATCGTCAAACTTCTTAGTTTACCTGAAAACAACCTGTTCATTGTAGGTGATGATGACCAGTCGATTTACCGTTTTCGCGGTGCAAAGCCTGAAATCATGCTAAACTTTCAGAAAGACTATCCAGATGCTAAGAGAGTACTTTTGAATGTAAATTACCGTTCTTCCCAGAATATAGTAAAATATGCTGGGCGTGTTATTAAGAACAATAAAAGTAGATTTGAAAAAGAAATTGAAGCGAACCGAAGCTCGGGGCCAGAACCTATGATAAAAACCTTCAAAGATCTTTCAGAAGAGAATACTGAGGTAATAACTGCAATGCGCCATTATCGCGACCAAGGAATACCCTATAATGAGATGTCGGTCTTGTTTCGTACAAGCACTGGACCTCGTGCACTTGTTAATAAATTAATGGAATTTAACATCCCATTTCGTATGAAAGATGCTTTACCAAATATATATGACCACTGGATTGCTAAGAATCTGATTGCATATGTAAAAATTGCTCTAGGAAGCCTGGATCGTAATCTATTCTTACAGATAGCAAACAGGCCAAAGCGTTACTTATCCAGAGATATTTTCGATTGTCCTACTGTTGACTTAGAAGATTTGAAGGGTAGATTCAGTGACAAAGAATGGATGCTAGATAGAATTCTTAAGTTAGAATATGACCTAAATATGATAAAAAAAATGAGCCCACACGCTGCAATCCATTACATTCGCAAGGGAATTGGTTATGAGGAATATCTTCAGGAATATGCTACCTTCCGGAGAATTAAAGTGGAGGAGCTTTTTGATGTTCTTGATGAACTACAAGAAGCAGCAAAACCATTCGCAACATATGATGAATGGTTTGAACACATTACTTCCTACTCAATAGAGCTACAAGAGCAGCTTAGAGATCGTAAACAAATCAATGATAATAGTGTTTCCTTATCTACTATGCATAGTTCTAAAGGGCTCGAATATACCGTAGTATTTATAGTCGATGCCAACGAAGGAATCACTCCTCATGGCAAAGCTCTCTCTGATGCTGATATAGAAGAAGAACGTCGTATGTTCTATGTAGCCATGACTCGTGCAAAACAATATCTCCACATCTTCTCTGTAAAAGAACGCTATAACAAAGAACTCTCTGTTTCCCGTTTTGTTGGTGAATTATTAGTTGATTGCACTGATTTAAAGGAACAAGCGCGTATTGAACATAAGACATATGGTAAAGGTACGATTATAAAGAACACAGATGGTAAATTAATTATTTACTTTGATAAACTTCACAAAGAACGTGTGTTAGATCTTAATTTTTGTATTGGGAATCATTTGATTAAGGTGATCGAGGATAACGAATTATAACGTTATTAGTCTTTAACAAAAAACAATCTCAAACAGTTGATTGCATTTTGGTTATAATATATATTCGCCATTAAGATACAACTTTTTGAGATTGTTTTATATTCCATTTTATATTTCATTTCTATCATTTTTAACTTTCATTTCTAATTATCCACTGCTTCAATGAAAAAGTCAACACGTCGATTCTTGGCCCTTCCGGCCTCCGTCTTGTTGTTAGCTATCGGATAGAACTCACTGTATCCGACTGCTGATAATTTCTTCGGATCAAGCTCTGATTCTTCCAAAAGCCATCTCAGAACATTAACAGCCCTGGTTGTAGATAACTCCCAGTTACTATCGAACTGACTCGTTTTTATCGGGCGATTGTCAGTGTGCCCCTCTATTCTTATCATTTTAGTGGATCCATCATACTTAACAAGTATCTCTGAAATTATGCTAAGTAATGATTCTGAACTAGCATTGATTTCTGCTTGGCCAGAGTCAAAGAATACTGAAGCTGCCACTCGTAGCAGAATCTGTTTATTGCCTATCTTAGATACACTCAGTTGCTCTGAAAGCCCAGCCTCTTTGATATAAGATTTCATGTGCTCGTATAGACTATTAAAGCTTTCCTCTTCAGACATCTCACTATCTTCTTCACTCAATATGCTATCTTCACCATTCAGCACACTATCTTCACCATTCATTACACCATCTGAACCAGCTAAAACAGATTCAGTAGAGATATCAATTATATTACTGCTTGCAGACTTTGTCTTAGATGCTTCAATTGCCTGACTCATCATGGCAAATGCGAACAGAATAACAAATATTGCAAGTAAATCCGTCATCAAGTCACTATAACTATCCTGCCAACCAGTTTCCTCATCGTCCCCATCGTCATGCTCCGAACTAAATTTACTTCTGGGTTTCATAGTTGATTAGCTACCTCCTTTACTTTAAAAGGATTGTTTTCTTCGTCTTTCTCTGATACATCTAGTTCTATATTAGCAAATGCTAATAGTTCTTCTTTTATTAGATTTGGATTTTTCCCTTGCTGAATACCCACAAGGCCCTCAATTAGCAATTCTCTTCTTGATTCTTCATCCTTACTCATTAATTTTAGTCTTTTAGCCATTGGTGAAAATATTACATATGCTATAAATGCTCCATAGAATGATGAGACCAACTCAAGAGCCATCATAGGCCCTAACGTAGTTGGATCATCTAAGCTATTTAGCATAGGGATAAGTCCTACGTATGTTCCAAGAAGACCTAATGCTGGAGCTGTAGCTGCTATCATACTTAACATTGCAGCTCCATTCTGATGTCTCTGTTTCATGAAGTATGTTGATCCCTCCAATAAATTTCTGAGTTGTTCTTCGTCAGCACCATCAACTATAAGCTGTACCCCTTTTTTTATGAACGGATCATCAGTATAATCGCCAACACAATCCTCAAGAGTAAGTAAGCCTGATTTTCTTGCTATCTCTGAAATCTTAACTAAAGCTATGATATCTTCTTTTATATCAAACTCATCCTTTTTTAAAGATCTTTTCATAACTGGTACAAGAGTTTTTAGCCTTTTGGGTGGAAAGGCTATAACAACGGCACCAACTGTACCACCTATAATTATAAATGCCGATGGTACATTCCAGAATGATTTAGCCTGTCCTGTTGCAATTATTCCACCTACAACAAATGATATACTAATAATTAACCCAACCAATGTTGATTTCCCGTATTTCGACAATAGTCAACCTCCTATCTTGCCATATCCTTATGTAATCTTGCTCCTTATTTATTTACTAAAATAGAAATAATTTACTGCAACTCAAGATATCATAGTATGTGCCATCAAATAATAATACCATTATTATACTATATTTCGACTTATAAAGATAAATAACTCTGTTAATCATGTAAATATTAGCGGAATATTTACATGATTGCGCTTTTTCTTTTTCTAAAAAGTTATTCGCATAAATTTACCTTTATATATTGAGTAATACACAACCAAAAGCCAAGAATATCATATCCAACTATCCATTGAATATAAGCTTCTTGGCTTTTACTCTACTGCTATTTATATTTACCCGTAACAGTGAATATGTCCCAGCTTGTACCATGCATTAACTCATAACTACCGTAGCAAATATACACTTTACCTTTACTAAAATAGAATTTATAATCTTTTTCTTTAGTATTCTTAATAGCGTCATAGGCGACTGTATCAGATCCGCAATACTCCTTCGCTGCCTCCAATATTTTTTTCTTTGCATCTCCCGATATCACATCATTAATACCTAACTTTTTACCTGTTTTCAAATTATAATTAAAACCATAGTTAGTTGTATTATTAACACCGCCTGAATACCACTTTTGATTCATAGATATACTGACAATGTTATTTTTATTATAGGTGATTTCACAAGTGGTTTGGTAAATATATCGTTCCTCTTTATCATAAAACCTATTATTGTCTATCGACGATTGTATAGATTCACTAATATTCTTTGGATTTTCTCCTTGGAAGAACTTCGTACATTCTTTTTTTAATTTGCTATTTATTTTCTTAATTGTCTTAGATGTTCCTTTAAACTGTGGATACTGGTACGATATAATTCCTCTTACTCTTCCATCGTCATCTGTATATTCTATCTTGCGCTCCTTCATCGTGTATCCTGCTTTTGTAT
>NZ_CBDLAM010000189.1:0-6926 GCF_965301125.1 Anaerosporobacter sp.
AATATCCGTTAATATAATAAAGTAATAATCCATAATTTATGTAAAATACAAAAGTAGAAAAATATGAAGAATAAATTAGTTTTTACAGGTTTAATAGTAGCGATGGCAGTTTCTTGTATGGCGTGTAGCTCAAAGAAAGAGTCCAATGAATTAGTAATGGCGACGAATGCAGAATTCCCACCATATGAATATCTTGAAGGTAGTGATTTCCGTGGTATCGACGTAGAGATAGCACAAGCCATTGCAGATGATCTTGGAAAAGAATTAGTAATCGAAGATATGGCATTTGATTCCGTTATCACATCAGTACAATCAGGTAAAGCGGATATTGGTTTAGCAGGATTGACTGTTAATGAAGATCGACTAAAGAACGTGGATTTTAGTGATACATATACAACAGCAAGACAAGTTATTATTACTAAAAAGGGTAGTGATATTAAGACAGTAGATGACTTAGAAGGTAAATTAATTGGGGTTCAATTAGGAACAACAGGTGATATCTATGCAGAAGATGTGAAAGATGCTACGGTTGAACGTTATAATAAAGGGTTTGAAGCCGTACAGGCATTAAGCCAAGGAAAAATCGATGTTGTAATCATTGATAATGAACCAGCCAAAGTATTTGCTAGTCAAAATGAAGAAATTGAAATCTTAGAAGAAGAGTTTAGAGTGGAAGAATATGCAATTGCAGTGAAAAAGGGTAATGATGAACTTGTAAAACAAATTAATGAATCCTTAAATAAACTCGAAGAATCTGGTGAACTTCAAGAAATTATAGATAAGTATATCAATAAAGAGTAATTAACCCTTTATTAAGATAAGGAATAAAAAAATGGAGAGAATAATTGAACAATTTACACAAAATTTTATAGAGGAAGATCGTTGGAAGTATATTGTAGATGGTCTTAAGGTTACTTTAACAATTACTTTCTTTGCAGTACTAATTGGTATCTGCATTGGACTTATTGTAGGAATCATACGATCTACCCATGACAATACAGGTAAGTGCAAGGTTTTGAATGTAATATGTAAGATTTATCTTACAGTTTTTCGAGGAACTCCAGTACTTATTCAGCTATTAATCATTTATTTTGTAGTGTTTGGTAGTGTTCGTATTGATAAAGTATTCGTTGCTATTGTTGCATTCGGTATTAATTCTGGTGCTTATGTAGCAGAAATTATACGTAGTGGAATTATGTCCATAGATCAAGGGCAGTTCGAAGCGGGTAGAAGTCTAGGATTTAATTATTTACAAACCATGCGATACATCATTATGCCACAAGCAATCAAGAATGTCTTGCCTGCTTTGGGAAATGAATTTATTGTATTATTAAAAGAAACGTCGGTAGCAGGTTATATTGCAATTGCAGATTTAACGAAAGCGGGAGATACCATAAGAAGTCAGACATTCTCGGCATTCTTCCCTTTATTCGGAGTAGCTGCAATCTATCTTGTACTTGTTATGATTTTTACCTACTTAGTAGGACGATTAGAGAGGAGATTAAACAATGGAACACATTAATTTCGGGAATTCTCTGATTCAGGTAAAAGACATAAAGAAACAGTTTGGAGATAAATTTGCGCTAAATGGTGTAAACTGTGAAATCAATAAAGGAGAGGTAGTATTCATTATCGGACCTTCTGGTTCTGGCAAGAGTACCTTCTTAAGATGTTTGAATCTATTAGAAACACCAACATCAGGTCAGATTGTCTTTGAAGGTAATGAGCTTACCCAAAAGGGTGTTAATGTCAATGAACTACGTCAGAAGATGGGAATGGTATTCCAACATTTCAACCTATTCCCTCATATGACGATCTTACAAAACCTTACCCTTGCGCCTATGAAATTACAAGGTGTGAGTAAGGAAGAGGCACAAAAGGAAGCTATGCGTTTACTAAAACGTGTAGGATTAGAGGATCGAGCAAATGCTTACCCAGCTCAATTATCAGGTGGGCAAAAACAACGTATTGCAATTGTACGAGCATTATGCATGAAGCCAGAAGTGATGTTATTTGATGAACCAACGTCAGCCTTAGATCCAGAAATGGTAGGGGAAGTACTTGGAGTAATGAGAGAACTTGCAGAGGATAATATGACCATGGTAGTAGTTACACATGAGATGGGATTTGCCAAAGAAGTTGCAAGTAGAGTAATCTTCATGGACCAAGGTCAAATTGTGGAAGAAAATACTCCTGGGGAATTATTTGCACATCCAAAGAGTGAACGTTTACAAAACTTCTTAAGTAAAGTATTGTAATTTGCTATGTACTAAAAAAAATACAAGAAAATCTGTCATTTGCTATTATTTGTATTTGCTAAAACTTGAATAGGTTATTATAATGTTGAATGGTGTGTTATTAACAGAGATAACGTAGAAAATAATACAAAGCAAATCAAAAAAAGCAAAAAGAGGTTGGGTATGGAAAAAAATTATTTTACGCAAAGTGAAATCATTGATAATGCTATTAATGATTATACACACAAAGCAAATTATTCTGTAATTAAAGTTTTACTGTATGGTATTATGGCGGGTATGTTTATTGCTCTTGGCGCCCAAGCAAGTATGGTTGCATCGCATAACATTGCAGATCCAGGCATTGCAAAGACGGTAGCAGGTGTTGTATTCCCTGTAGGTTTAATACTAATCGTTTTAATCGGTGGACAATTGTTTACAGGTAACTGTTTACTGTTCATGGCTGGTTGGGATAAGAAAATCTCCTGGTCTAAAGTAGCTAAGAATCTTGCACTTGTTTGGGTATCAAATCTCATTGGAGCACTCTTTATAGCTACCATGTGTTATTTTTCAGGGCAATTTGATTTTAACCATGGTGCATTAGGCGCTTACACGATTAAAACTGCAGTAGCAAAAGCAAACATAGATCCTTTCCAAGGATTCCTATCTGGTATCCTTTGTAATATCATTGTTTGTGGAGCGATACTAGTTACTGGAAGTGCTAAAGATGCAATTGGAAAAATCTTTGGGGCATTCTTTATAATATTCGCATTCGTAATTTCAGGATTTGAGCACTGTATTGCAAATGCTTATTACTTACCAGCAGGATTATTAGCATCAAGTAATAACGAATATGTAGAAATTGCAAAAGAAACATATCACTTAACTACTGAACAGATTAATTCTTTGACTGTGTCCAATGCGTTTATTAATAACTTGATTCCAGTTACAATTGGTAATATTATAGGTGGTGGAATTGTTATCAGCGGTATCATGTTCTTATGTCATAGATCGAAGAAAATAAAATAAACCATACTTATGAAAGAGGCTGTTTGAACAACAGCCTTTTTTTCATTCAAAAAAATAATATTGATAGTATTATTTCTTCAGTTGCGTTAAAATGTCTTTAGTAATGTGAATGTATCCATGTAAAAGGAGATTAATAGATATGAAACAAACAATAAAATTGTATGATTTAGATGCATACGCCACAGAGTTTAGCGCGACGGTCTTATCTTGTGAAGAAGCTCAGGTAGAGGGGCAGAACGTTTATCAAGTTATTTTAGATCAAACACTATTTTTCCCGGAAGAAGGAGGTCAAAGTCCTGATAAAGGAACGATTAATAATATACAAGTGTTAGACGTTCAAATCCAAGGAGAGGTTATTACTCACACGCTAGAAGAACCCTTAGAAGTTGGAGCAGTGGTACAGGCAGTCATAGATTGGAAACATCGGTTTAGCAATATGCAACAACATTCTGGAGAACATATATTTTCTGGGTTAGTGAATAAGAAGTTTGGTTATGACAACGTTGGTTTTCATCTAAGTGATCAAGTGGTAACGATGGATTTTAATGGAGTGATAACAGCAAAGGAGGCAGCAGATATTGAGTACGCTGCTAATGAAGTAATAATAAGAAATCTACCCGTACAAGTTACGTTTCCTTCAAAAGAAGAATTGTCCGATTTGAACTACCGTAGCAAGATTGAAATAGATGGACAAGTACGTATTGTTACTATCGAAGATGTGGATGTCTGTGCTTGTTGTGCCCCACATGTGAAGAAAACTGGCGAAATCGGTATGTTAAAGATTTTAAATATTCAAAATTATAAAGGTGGGGTTCGAATTAGTATCTTATGCGGTTTTCGTGCATTAGAAGAATATCGTCGCAAAACGGTAGTATTATCTGAGCTTATGTCTTCCTTATCAGCGAATCAAGATTCTTTGGTAGAAGCAGTTACGAAACTAAAGAATATGAATCAATCATTAAAAGCAGAGTTAGCCGATACCAAGAAAGAGTACATGGAAGCAAAATTAAGAGAAATACCGAAGGATCAAGAAAATGTATATTTATTTGAAAGCAACCTAGATCCACAGGTTATGCGTACATCAGTAAATCAACTAGTAAGCGAACATTCAGGTATCTGTGGAATATTTACAGGAGATGACGAAGAAGGATATAGATATATTATTGGAAGTAGTACACAAGATACTCGTACGGTAGCGACGATCCTTAAAGATAAATTAGGCGCTAAAGGCGGCGGAAGTACTGCTATGGTACAGGGCTCTGTTGTGGCGAAGAGAGAAACAATAGAAGCGCTATTATAATTGTTAGATTGGAAGTGTGAATAATGTATCATTTTGTGATAAATTCCCATGCGAAGTCAAAGCTGGGACATAAAATATGGGACGATATTGAAAGATATCTTATAGAGAATAATTTTGAGTACAAGAAGTATTTTACTAGTGAAGCTGGGAGCGCAGCACGGTTTGCTAGTGAGATTACTAGAGAAAAAGATGAATTTCCTACCATTGTAGTATTAGGTGGAGATGGAACGTTGAATGAAGTATTAAATGGGATAAGAAATATAGAGCAAGTGACTCTTGGGTATATTCCAATAGGCTCTAGTAATGATTTTGGGCGTGGAATGAATATAACAAGAGACTATCTGAGTGAGCTGAAAAAGATTATAAATCCAAAGAAGTTTATACAACTAGATTATGGAGTAGCAACTTATGGAGGAGAAAGCAAGCGGTTTCTTGTTAGTTCAGGTATTGGATTTGATGCGGCAGTATGTTACGAGGTTAACCATTCTCCATTAAAGAAATTACTCAATCACTTAAGATTGGGTAAGTTTACATATGGATTGGTTGCTATTAAACAGTTAGCGGGTATTCCTTATATTAAGGGAACTATAACGTTAGATAATAATGAGGTTAAGTTTTATGATAAGATATTCTTCTCGGCTATTCATGTACAAAAATATGAAGGTGGAGGATATATGTTCTGTCCGAAAGCAGATCCTACAGATGGCTATTTGGATATATGCGTAGCAGAAAAGATTTCTAAAATTAGAGCACTAACTATGTTGCCAGGTGCCAAGAAAGGTAATCACGTAAAATGTAGAGGAATTCATGTTTTTCGTTGTAAGAAAGCAGTTTTTCAAATGGAACGTAAACAATTTGTGCATATAGATGGAGAAACGACAGAACATAGCAAATCGAAGGAAGTGTTATTTGAAACTTCACCAGATAAGATACGGTTTATTGCAGGATAGATAGAAGTTTTATGAGTGAAGGAGTTAACTAAAGTGGACAGGAGGAAAAATGAAATTATTTGTTTATAGTATGCGTGAATTTGATGAAAAGCCTTTCTTTGATAAGTACAGTAGCCAATATGAAATAGAGTATGACTATACCACACAAACCCCTAGTCTTTCCAATGTGGAACTTGCCAAAGGATATGATGTAATTGATATTATAACGACGACGATAGATAGGGAATTATTGGATAAATTCCATGAGATTGGGGTGCAGTGTATCACAACAAGAACAATAGGCTTTGATCATATCGATATAGAATATGCGAAAAAGATCGGTATTGGTGTTACTAACGTTACCTATTCACCAAGTAGTGTTGCGGATTATACAATTATGATGATGCTAATGGGACTGCGTAAAATTAAGCATATACTAGAACGGGCAGCAATACAAGATTTTACACTAAAAGGGAAAATCGGAAGAGAGTTGCCTAATTGTACAGTAGGTATAGTTGGCACTGGTAAGATTGGTAGTACAGTTGTTAAACATCTATCTGGTTTTGGGTGCAAAATCTTGATGTATGATATCTATGAAAAGAATGAAGTGAAACAATTCGGTAATTATGTAAGTCTTGATAAATTAATACGAGAAAGTGATATTATATCACTACATATACCAGCTACGAAGGACAATTATCATTTGATTAATGCTGATACAATAAGGGAAATGAAAGATGGTGTAAGTATTATTAATTGTGCAAGGGGTTCTCTTATTGATTCCCAAGCCTTAATAGATGGAATTGAAAGTGGGAAAATAGGTTTTGCAGGATTAGATGTGGTAGAACATGAGAAGGGGCTATATTATTTTAATAAAGTAGGAGAACGTCTTAATAATCCTAAACTTACTAGACTTTGTTCATATTCAAATGTTGTTGTATCACCGCATACAGCATTTTATACAGAGGAAGCTGTATCAGATATGGTTGAGAATTCAATTATTGGAGCAATTAGCTTTGTGAATGGGTTAAAGAAGAATCTTGACGTGTAACTTGACTGCCTTTGCATATTAACCTAAACTTTATCGAATACTATAGAGAATCAAGATAGAATAATAAGTTTAGGGAGAAAGAGGGAAGCAAGTTATGCCATTGAGTCAAAGAAGACCATCGAGTCAAACAAATCGATTGAGTCGAAATTATCCATCAAAACAAAGAATTTCATCAAATCAAAATATTCCAAGAGAAAAAGGAATTGACCATACACTAGATCTTTTATTAGAAGGCTATCCATTCATTCAAAATCGTATTAAGAAGTATCGGTCTCCTATCGATATTTCACGAGTATTTGGAAAGTAAGCAATTTTTCTAAGTGGTGTAGAGGAGGCTAAGGTTTTCTACAGTAATAAATATTTTAAACGGCATGGGGTAGCAC
>NZ_CBDLAM010000190.1:0-6904 GCF_965301125.1 Anaerosporobacter sp.
GAATTCAATATAATAATCACATAAGCAATCAAAAAGAAAATAGTTTATATAAGGAGAGCAGTATGAGTGCATTTTTAGGTCCAATTCATTATTGGTTATACCGTAAGGTAGAGATTCAAAGCAACTTAGCCAATGAGTTGGCAAATCATTTCGATCAGGACTTGGTAATGACAATGAATGAAAAATTTGAAACATTGCCGGAAGGAGATTTGGAAGACTTTATTCAAACTGATAACATACATGGATGGTTACAAGAGAAAGTACATTTGGTTGAAAAAAAATTGGCTTTTGCAGTAGAGCAGTTAGTAGAATTAAACATTACTATAGATGAAATCAAAGCTGTTGCTTATCTGTTTGGTTCTAAGATAACAGACTTGACTATAGAAACAACTGCTAAAGAAGCATTCACCTTCTTTAATAATACTTTACTTGATGGTATGCCTTGTGATCATGTTAATATGGTGAAACAAGAAGATGACAAGCAAGTAGATTGGAATCGTAGGATTAATTTACACGAAGAATTTTGGTCACAACAATCTAGACTTGAAAATCGTTACGATCAAGTGAGAGATAGTTTTATTCGAGGTTGTCTAACAAATACAGGGCTTGAATATAAGAATGAATCTAATTGTGAATTTACAATTATAAATAAAGAATAGAAAGTGGAGGAATTAAGAATGGATAAGAATATGTTCTGTTATCAATGTCAAGAAACAGCAGGAAACAAAGGATGTACAAAAGGCGGTGTCTGCGGTAAAAGTGTAGACTTAGCAAATATGCAAGACTTATTAGTATATGTTACTAAGGGACTTTCTGAAGTAACTACGAGTCTAAGAAAAGAAGGAAAAGAAATCAGCAAAGAGGTAGATCATTTTATAACATTAAATTTATTTACAACAATCACAAATGCCAATTTTGATGATGAAATCTTCTATGTAAGAGTAAAAGAAACAATTGCTAAAAAGAATGAATTATTGGCACAATTATCAAATAAGGAAGGTTTATCAGAAGCTGCCTTATGGTCTGGTGATGCCAATGAAATCTTAAAGGATAAAGCTGAATCAAGTGAAGTAGGCGTATTAGCAACTGAGAACGAAGATATCCGTTCCTTAAGAGAACTAATCACTTACGGATTAAAAGGGTTATCAGCTTATTCAAAACATGCCAATGCATTGGGATATGATAATGAAGAAATTGATGCATTCATGCAGGCTACATTAGCTAAGTTACTAGATGATTCTTTAACAGCAGATGATCTTGTAGCATTAACATTAGAAACTGGTAAATTTGGCGTAGATGGCATGGCATTACTTGATAAAGCAAACACAACAACTTACGGTAATCCAGAAATTACAAAAGTTAATATTGGTGTAGGTAAGAACCCTGGTATATTAGTTTCTGGTCATGATCTATCAGATATTGAACAATTATTAATTCAGACAGAAGGAACAGGGGTTGATGTATATACACATTCCGAAATGTTACCAGCTCACTATTACCCACAACTTAAGAAATACAGCCATTTAGTAGGTAACTATGGTAACGCTTGGTGGAAGCAAAAAGAAGAATTCGAAAGCTTCAATGGACCAATCTTAATGACTACAAATTGTATTGTACCTCCAAAAGCATCTTATAAAGATAGAATGTTTACAACTGGGGCAGCGGGCTATGTAGGATGCAAGCATATCGAAGGAGAAGCTGGAAGTCAGAAAGATTTCTCTGAAATTATTGAATTAGCAAAGAAATGTCTTGCTCCAACAGAAATCGAAACAGGTGAAATCATTGGTGGTTTTGCTCATGAGCAAGTATTTGCATTAGCAGATACCGTAGTGGAAGCAGTAAAATCTGGAGCAATTAAGAAATTCGTTGTAATGGCAGGGTGCGATGGTAGAGCATCTAAGAGAAATTACTATACAGACTTTGCAAAAGCCCTACCAAAAGATACGGTAATCTTAACAGCAGGCTGTGCAAAATACAAATATAACAAACTGGATTTAGGAGATATCGGTGGCATTCCAAGAGTACTTGATGCAGGTCAATGTAATGATTCCTATTCCTTAGCATTAATCGCTTTGAAACTGAAAGAAGTATTCGAATTAACAGATATCAATGAATTACCAATTATCTATAACATTGCTTGGTATGAACAAAAAGCGGTTATCGTATTATTAAGTTTATTATATCTTGGAGTGAAAGAAATTCATTTAGGACCAACACTTCCTGCATTCCTTTCTCCAAATGTAGCGAAAGTATTAGTAGAAAACTTCGGGATTGGAGGAATCTCAACGGTAGAAGAAGATATGGAAATGTTCTTCCCAGAAGAAGTGAAAGTTGCAAATATTGAAGAAGGAGTAATCACAAAAGATATGATCATCGGTGATATCCTTAAGATAAATCCAGATAATGCAAGAGTATTAATGGAAGCAGGTATGCACTGCCTAGGTTGTCCAGCTTCACAGGCAGAAACGTTAGAAGAAGCTTGTATGGTACATGGACTTGATGTGGAAGATCTCTTAAGTAATTTAATATAGTAGGAATACGTTTAACTAACTTTCAAGCAGTTGAAGTTTAAGGGTTATTTCACGGTTTGGTACAAAAGTGTAGAAAATAATACAGAGGATATGAGAAAAAGCAGTCTCATATCCTCTGTAACAATTATGTATTAGATTATTCGTTTTGTGTACACCCATGATAGATTTAGACTATTGATAAATCGGAATTTGTCACTCTTCATATGGATAATAATGGTCTGCTTTTGATTGAAACTCACATAACTTTGAAATTCGCATGCTATCATCAAAGTCTGCAATAGTTACCCCATTAAATCCATCTATGTTGTTAGCGTAGTCACATTTGAAATACCACTCAACGACAATGGTATTATTTTGCTGAATAACTCGTTTTATTGTCCATTCTAAAACTTTTCCTTTATTGTTCCACTTTGTAAACCACTTTATAATTTGCTGAATACCATGATATTCTGGACCATAGCACTCACTATATGTAACATTTTCAGAAAAAGTCTGTTTCACTATTTCTATATCATTATCTATCCACGCTCTAAAATATCTTCTAATAACATCTTCTCGTTGCATAATTCCACCCCATAAATTCAAATTTACCGTTCTTCCTACAGTATATCAGCAAATCACAATAGTTCAATAAAATAATTCATTAAGTATCATTTCTAATGGATTGTTCTTCTTTTGTTCTGGATAATCTACACCATTATTTTTAAGTAAAAAGTATAAATAAACTTGCTGGTAGATTTTACACTAATATTCTTATATAATTAATATAAATTAAGTAAGAATAATAAAATAGTATGATTAGGGTATTAGCTCTTATTGTACTTGTTTATCTATAAAGTAGATAAGCAAAACTCACAATTGTGTAGATTTGCTTCTTAGCTGATGTAGTATGACTAAGAAACGATAGCGAAACATCTATAGTACTTCTTAGTGTGTACAGGAAAACCTAGGAAGGTGAGGCATGGAAGCCGAGCCAGCCTGAGCTGAGGCAGGATGCCGAATCGAAGGCGTTTCCGTATCATTTGAGTACCCATGCTGTACACACATAGAAGTACTTAGATGTGTAGCGTGTTTCGTGTCATACTACATCAGCTAAGAAGCTATGACAATTATATGGAGTTTTGCTTTTCAAGAATTAGACAATGAGAGGAGAAAGAAATATGAGCGGTTGTAGGATTTGTGTTGATAAATTTTGCGCATATAAGATTCCCATCTTTTCGTCCTTTTCCTGTGAAGAGCTTGAGGAAGTTTATAAATTAATCCAGCATAGGGAAATAAAGAAAGGGGAAATACTATTTAAGGATGGAGAAATCGTAACAAGCCTTGTGATAGTAAATGAAGGTTGGTTAAAATCATATAACTATACGAAAGAAGGAAAAGAACAAATCATTACAATTCTTAGAGATGGTGACTCTTATGGAGAAATGCATTTACTAAAAGAAAAGAGATTTGAAGGTTATTTGAAGGCAATTACAGACTGTGATATCTGTACCCTCAGTAAAGAGGAATTTCGAAAAGTTTTATTGAAAAGTTCGAAGATGTGTCTTAAGCTACTTGAGGTAGTTGGAGAACGTTTAATCCAAGTTGAACGTTTAGCAATGATGCTTTCTGATAAGGATATTGAAGGAAAATTAGCATATGTACTTATAGATTTTGTAAAAAAATATGGAATAGAAGATGAAGGACGGGTTATTATAAAACTTCCTATTACAAAAGAAGAGATGGCAAGCTATGCAGGTATTACAAGAGAAACACTTAGTAGGAAACTAAGGACATTGTCAGAAAATAACTACATTCGTATGATTGGACATAAGAAGATTGAGATTCTTGATCTGGAAGGATTAAAGCAATTAATGTAAATTCAATTTAAATTTTAATTTGATTTGAATCACATTAATTTCAATTTGAGTTTTGTATAATCATTCTAATAACTAAGTCGACATGTCAATTCGCACCCGCGAACTTAGCAAAGTAAATGATAGAGGTGAACAATTATGCTAAATAGAACAATCGATATATATTCTCCATTAACAAACGAAGTGATTGGTAATGTTAAAGCAATGTCAAAAGAAGAAGTGGATGAATCAATCAAAAAATCAAGAGAGGCATTAACTGAATGGAGAGCAAAATCTACAGCAGATAGAATGGAGTACTTGTATAGAGCTTCAGAGATATTATTAGAACGAAAAGAGGAACTTGCTGATTTAATAGTAAAGGAAGTTGGAAAAGATAGAAAAAGTGCTTATTCGGAAGTTGAAAGAACATCTGAATTAATTCATTTTACAGCAGATACAGCAAAGAATCTTGAAGGAAGAAGCATACCGACAGAAACTGTATTGGGTGGTTCAAAGAATAAATTTGCAATTATACAACGTGAGCCAATCGGGGTTATTTTAGCAATTTCACCATTTAATTATCCAGTGAATCTAGCAGCATCTAAAATTGCTCCAGCTCTTGTGGGTGGAAATACTGTAATATTCAAGCCTGCAACACAAGGAAGTCTTTCTGGAATTATGTTAGCGGAGGTGTTTCAAGCAGCAGGTCTTCCTGATGGAGTTTTAAACGTTGTGACAGGAAAAGGAAGCGAGATTGGCGATTATGTAGTAACTCATCCAGGAATTAATTTTATCAATTTCACTGGAAGTACAAAAGTAGGTCAGCATATTGCAAAGGAAGCCAAAATGATTCCACTTCTAATGGAACTTGGAGGAAAGGATGCGGCAATCGTACTTGAAGATGCAGATCTTGAGCTAGCGGCAACCCAAATTGTTGCAGGGGCATTTTCTTATTCTGGCCAAAGATGTACAGCAATCAAACGTGTGATTGCATTAGATAAAATAGCAGAAGAGTTGCAAGAGAAAATAAATAAAAAGGTTGCTTCTTTGAAAGTGGGGAATCCACAATATACAGAAGGTTCAATTGATGTAGTTCCTTTAATAGATGATAAGTCAGCCGATTACGTTGAAGGTTTGATTACAGAAGCGAAGGAAAAGGGAGCGAAACTACTTTGCGGAGGTACAAGAGAAGGGAATTTGATTTACCCTACTGTATTAGATTATGTAACAGCTGATATGAGAATCGCATGGGAAGAACCATTTGGTCCAGTACTTCCAATTATTCATGTAAAATCGGAAGATGAAGCGGTTGAATTAGCAAATCAATCAGAGTATGGTTTACAAAGTGCAGTGTTTACAAACAATATTCATAAGGCGTTTGAAATAGCAAGTAAGCTAGAAGTTGGTACAGTACAGATTAATAACAAGACAGAACGTGGTCCAGATCATTTACCATTCTTAGGTATTAAAAATTCAGGTATCGGTGTTCAAGGAATATCTTATTCCATTGAGGCTATGACAAGGATAAAATCAACAGTAATTAATGTTTAGAAATCTGAGTAGTATTTATATTGAGCAGTCAACATGATTGGATTATTAGGCAGGCTATATACTTTATATTTATAAAGTGTATAGCCTGTTTTATTTATACACAGGAGTTCACCACTAGATAAGAGAGTCTAAATTATGGTGACTAAATAGAAATATTAGGGTAAATTTAATTAAAAAATAGTAAAAAACACTAATATTAAATTAGTAATTAATTATGTTAATTGACTAATAAACAAAAAATATAACGTGAAATGGTGATTATCGGCAAAATTAATAAATAAATAGTAGTATAATATTAGCAGTGGTTGATTGTGGTGAAAAGTGGGGGATTTTTATGTTAATCGGTGAATATCATCATAATATCGATGAAAAAGGTCGTATAATACTTCCTGCTAAGTTCCGTGAGGATTTAGGGGAGGAGTTTTTTGTAACACGCGGTCTAGAAGAATGCCTATTAGTCTATCCGAAAACAGAATGGGATAAAATCACTAAAAAACTAAAAAGCTTACCTTTCACAAAGAAGGACGCTCGTAGTTTTACGAGATTCTTCCTATCAGGCGCTACTGCAACAGTATTTGACAAACAAGGTCGAATCAATATTACCTCTCCATTGATTTCCTACGCCGGCTTAACAAAAGAATGTGTTGTAGTCGGTGTAGGTGATCGTCTTGAAATTTGGGATATTGATAAGTGGAATGATTTCTATGACACTAATAAAGAAGAAATGTCAAATATTGCTGAAGATTTATTTGATTCAAATTGGGAGTCGGGTGAATAATTATGCACGTTAGCGTTTTACTAGAAGAGTCAATCTTAGGCCTTAATTTGAAAGAAGACGGTATCTACGTTGATTGCACATTAGGTTATGCTGGACATTCCAGCGAAATTTTAAAGCGAATAAGAAGGGGTTGTCTTTTCGCCTTTGATCAGGATAGTGATGCTATAAAATATAGTACTGAAAAACTATCGAAGATTGGAGATAATTTT
>NZ_CBDLAM010000191.1:0-210 GCF_965301125.1 Anaerosporobacter sp.
TACAATGCAGTTCTATAGATATCGAAAAGATCGTTATAATGATAATTATGGTCTTGGTATGTATATTGCTTCTGAAGTTGCTAAGGCATATGACGGGAAAATTACGTTTTATAATAAGAGTGAAGTGGGAGCTATTGTTACGATATCTTTCATAGTGCAAAATATGACATAAGAAAGAGAATTATGTAGAAAACAAATACTGAAAAAAAA
>NZ_CBDLAM010000191.1:220-6903 GCF_965301125.1 Anaerosporobacter sp.
CAATGGAAATATAGTGCAAAAACCTCTAGATTTGTTATACTGGAAATGTAATGAAATTACTTGCTAAAAATGCGGAGAAGGTATTTAATATTTAGTAGTTTACATTACATATAATGTATGAAGGAGGTTTTTCAATGAAAAATCAAAGAAACAAGCGTATGCTTTATAGCATATGCGCAATTATCCTTAGCGTAGTTATGGTGCTTTTAGACGTCGGTACAGCGAATAAGTATGTATTCGCAAGTACAAGCTCTACAAGCTCAAATAGCTATGAGCTTGTGGATAATACCCAGGATGCATCTATATTGCATTGCTGGAACTGGTCATATAAGACCATCGAAGATAATATGCAGTTAATAGCGGAGTGTGGGTATTCTGCATTACAGACATCTCCAGCAACACAACCAAAAGATTATACATATGCAGGGGTAGTAGGAACCGATGTAGGAACACCGGGATATGGAGGAACAGGTAACTGGTGGAAACTATATCAGCCTGTTACAGAAAGTGTTTGTGATAACGGTCAGACATGGCTAGGAACAAAGGCAGAACTTGAGTCAATGTGTGAAACAGCCGAGGATTATGGTATTAAAGTAATTGTTGATGTTGTAGCTAACCATATGGGCAACATAACTGGTTGGAAAAACTCACTTTCTGATGTTTCACTTCAGGTTGGTGAGTACTGGAATAAGGATATGCTTACGGATGCATCGTTTTGGCATATTAATTCCTATCAGGTATGGATGAGTGATAGTAGACTTCATTTTACAATGGGCACGTTAGGAATGCCAGATTTAAACACAGCAGATAAGAGGGTACAAGCATATATATCCAATTATCTTAAAGAATTAATTGACTGCGGTGTTGATGGATACCGATTTGATGCGGCAAAGCATATTGAAACACCTGATGATGATCCAGCTTATGCAAGTGATTTCTGGCCAACTGTTTTAGGTGAAGCAAGATCATATTATAAGTCTAAAACAGGTGGAGATCTTTATGTATATGGTGAAATTCTTAACACGGTAGGTGATAATTTTAGTATTAATTCTTATACGAAGTATATGTCAGTAACAGATAATTCTGCAGGAAATCATCTTCTAGAGGCATTTCGAAACAATAACGTTAATACTTTAAGTATGGATTACGCTGCAAATGTCTCTGTACTATGGGCAGAATCACATGATACATATATGAATGAATCTGCAAGATATGCTTCTGATAAATCCATTGTAAGGACATGGGCGATGGTAGCAAACAAAGATAATGCAGCAAAACTCTTTTTTGTAAGGCCATATAATTCAGTTGATATTCTTGAAGGAGACGTAGATGGCTCTTTGAAGAGTAATCTGAATAACACTCTAACACAAGCAACTATGGGGACTTGTGCAACTTATACATGGGCTTCTAAAGAAGTAGCAGCGATAAATCATTTTAATAACAGAATGGTAAATAATCAGGATAATATGGGGACCGATGGTAATATTGCATATTGCGTCCGTGGAAATGGTATGGTACTAGCTAATTTCAATGGATCAGGACAGATTTCAATGTCATCACATGGTATGGCAGATGGTACGTATACCGATGAGGTTTCAAGAAATACTTTCACAGTTGCTAATGGAGTTATTTCAGGAAGTATTAACAGCGAGTATGGTATAGCAGTTATTTACAAGAATGTAATGCCAAATCCTAGTACCTCATATCCTGTTCAAATTAGTGCCAGCGTCGGTAACGGTACCAATTTTTATGGAGATTCATTAAACGTTACGATTGAGGCACTATATGCAGATAGTGCAACATATTCTGCAAGCACTGGTGAATCAGGCTCATTCAGTGGTTCAAAGACAATAAACATAGGTAAAAGTTTATCAATTGGAGAATCGGTTACATTAACAGTAACGGGAACGAATTCGAGAGGAAAGGTAACACAAGTATATACATATACGAAGAATGAATATGATATGGAAAATTGTATATTCTTTAAGAATACATCGGGTTGGTCTACAGTTACAGCATATGCATGGAATGATACGGTATCCCCAGTAAAGAAAAATGCTTCATGGCCTGGTGAAAAGATGTTTGAATGTGATTCACAAAATGGTATCTACGCACTTAAGATAGATCCTGATGCAGGATATACGAAAATAATATTTAGTAACAATGGTTCATCACAGACGAAAGACCTGACAATTGGTGATATTGGTTATCTATATAATATGAGTACTGGAGAATGGGAACTTTATTATGAAGAAAGCGATAAAACACCTACAATTGTAGCATCCCAAGAGTCATCCACAATTACAGCTGCTACGGATATAACATTCTCTGTAAAGGATGCAGAGTATGCAACATATTCATTAAATGGTAATGACCCTATAAGTTTTGTGGATTCTGTGACAGTAACGGTTGGAGATAATCTTGAAGAAGGAGAAACGGATACTGTTGAAATCTATGCAGAAAACGGAACGAAAACAAAGACAGTTACATACCAATATACGATGGATTATACAGAGCCTGTAGTTACTGCATCCGTTTCAGATGGAACAACTTTTACGGATTCATTAGATGTTAAGTTTACAGTTACGAATGCATCAACTGCTACAATTTCAGATGGTGCAACAACATCCTCATTCGAAGATTCCATTAGCGTTACAGCTACCGATACTACGACTTATACAATCGTTGCAACAAAGGGAGATAAGAACTATACATTTACATATACTTATACGAAGGATAACGAAGACGAAAACTATATATATTTAAATGTAAGTGCATGTAGTTGGTTTGGTAATGATAGTGCTGTAGCAGTATCTAAGTTTAATAATGAAAGTGAATATACAAAATGCGAGAAGATAACATACAATAATACCGTATATTATAAAGCATTAGTACCAGAAGGTGCTACAAGTGTAACGATAGCTAGAATGATACCAAATGGTAATATCTATAATAATCTAACAATATCACTTGTAAGTGAAAAGAACGTATGGACATCCAATTCAAGCTTTAATAGTGGTAATTGGACATATAGTTCAGAAATAGGTACAACCTCAGCTAATTAAGCAAATAAAGAAGGATATTAAAAACGACAAATGAATAATAAATAACTAAGGAAAAGAGAATAATGTATCCTATATAAATCAAAAGGATAATAAGGAGATACAATGAGAGAAAAAATAATTAAATTACTGCATACGTATACTGAATTACCTCAGTGTTTCTATACAGAACAACGTCCAAGTAAAGTACTAAGTCCTAGACTAGCAATATTCAATATGGATTTGGCCAAGGAGTTAGACCTAGATACCGAGTTTTTAACAAGCAAAGAAGGAGCTCAGATCCTTTCTGGAAACAGTATTCTAGAAGGAACGATTCCGATTGCACAAGCATATGCAGGGCATCAATTTGGATATTTTAACCGACTTGGCGATGGAAGAGCAATTTTGCTTGGAGAATATAAAAACCCTGATGGTGAATTGATTGATATACAATTAAAAGGTTCAGGTAGAACACCCTATTCACGAGGTGGTGATGGTAAGGCAACATTAGGTCCTATGTTAAGAGAATATATAATCAGCGAAGCAATGTATGCCCTTGGAATACCAACTACAAGGAGTTTAGCAGTTATTACAACGGGTGAGAAGGTAATGAGAGAGGAATTATTACCTGGAGCTATTTTGGTCAGACTTGCTAAGAGTCATATTCGTGTTGGTACATTTCAATATGCAGCTAATTTTGGAGATGCTAATGATGTGAAGGCATTGGCAGATTATACGATTAAGAGACATTTTGATAAAGAGGTAAAAGCTGATTCTATACAAGAAAATCCATATCTAAGTTTTCTTCGAGCAGTAGTAGAAAGACAAGCTGAGTTAATTGCTAAGTGGCAGTTGGTTGGCTTTGTTCATGGAGTTATGAATACCGATAATATGTCAATTGCAGGAGAGACGATTGATTATGGCCCTTGTGCATTTATGGATGAATATAATCCCAATATAGTATTTAGCTCTATTGATACAGGGGGTAGGTATGCTTATAAGAACCAACCTTTGATAGGTGGCTGGAATCTTGCAAGATTTGCAGAAACATTGCTTCCATTTATACATGATAATCAGGAAGAAGCTGTAAGAATTGCGCAAGAGGAAATTTCCAAATTTAACAGTCTATATATGAATTATTGGTATTCAGGTATGAGAAGTAAACTTGGACTATTTCAGGAAAATGAAATGGATGAGCATCTAATTGAAGCACTTCTTAGTATGATGCAAAAATATAAGGTGGATTATACCAATACATTCCGTGATTTAACCATAGGAAATTTTGGTGGATTGGACCTTGGTCAGGCAGAAGAGTTTCAAGACTGGCTTGGTCTATGGCAATTACGATTAACGAAGCAACCCCAGTCCCTTGAAGAGGTAAGATCATTAATGCAGCAAAGTAATCCTACTGTGATACCACGTAATCACCTTGTGGAAGAGGCACTTGAGGCAGCGGTGGAATATAGTGATTTCAGTGTAATGGACTCACTTCTTGAATCCGTTACATGCCCATATGATTATACGAATAAAAAGAATTTGGATGTAAAACCACCTACAGAGAGAGGTCGCTATGTAACTTATTGTGGAACGTAGAGAGTAGAAGAAAATAGCGTGAACCAAGGAAAGTGTTCACGCTATTTTTATAGGAATATATCAAAAAGTTTGGGGGCTGATTTGTTTCAACCTCCTTTTTTCTATATAAAAAGGTATATTTCTAATTAATAATTATCTTTTTATAAAAAGTAAAAGGAAAAAAGTGTCAAAATGTTGAAACCACTCATAATATATAATATATTGATAAGAACAGTAATCAATAAATATTAATCCATTTGAAAGGTTAGATATTATGACTCAACAAAGAAATTGTACAGTTACACGTTGTCAGGCTATTACAGATGTTATTGAATCAGTAGCTAAGGAGCAAAAAGCATTAGCAAGAATTTTAGATAAAGCACATGACAAACCAAGACATCATGATAGTGATTTTTCTGATTGTTCAGATTTTAGTTCTTCTGACAGAACTTCTAAAGATGAAGACAATATTAAATTAATAAATGCAGTTGCACGTCTAGATTTCGTATTAACATTCAAACTTGCACTCTTCATCGATTGTGCATGTCCTAAAAATGGTTGCTGCGAACATGATAGATCACGTTTGTAAATAAGATATAGTACCCTTATTAGTTAGTGTAATATCTTCCCGTATTCTATGAATACGGGAAGAGTAAAAAAGTATTAATATGTTGTTAAGTGGGGTAGGTATTATGTTTAGAGTGGAAAGAAACAAAGATTTTATGTTAAATGATAGCCATTGTTTTAGAGGAATTGCCTTTGATGGATGTTGGTTTTATTTAACAGTTATGGACGAGAACAAAATAATAAAGTGCAATATGGATTTTGAAGAGATAGATTGTTTTATAACATGTAGATGTTATACGTATATTTGTTATGATTTCAATGAAGATTGTTTTTGGGCAACTGATAGCGAAGGTGAATCGTGTGTATTTAAGTTAAATGGATTGTTTGAAGAAATAGATATACTAAATATCTTAGTACCTGGGGTTAGAGATAGAAATATAACAGGTATTTCTTATAATTATTGTTCTGACAGACTATATTTATCGTTTTCAAATGCCATAGTATGTATAAATAAACATTGTTTACAAGACTGTAGAATGCTATTTTGTTGTAACAAAAAGCGAATACGAGGTATTACTGGCATTTTCTCATCTTTCATTACTTTTGGTATAGCAAGACCAAGAAAAGAAATTCGTATTATTCATTCGTGTGGTAGATGTATCAAGAGAATATCGGTTCCTTCGTGTCTTAGGGTTGAATCTATTTTTTCAATCCCATGTAGAAAAGATAACAGTATATTTCACTTTTTTGTTTTATTTACAAAACGCAATGGTAGACAATGCGTCAAGGAATTTATAGTAGTAGATTGTAGGTTACATGAACATAATAGGTGTTGCACTAAAGCATTAGAAGCGATTGCCTGTGATGAAGTGAAGATTGCAAATTGCCTTATAGAAGAAAGCGAAAGATTATTTCAAATAATGCAAACTTCCAATGACGCACATGAAATTAATGAAGCAAAGAAAGCACTATGTAGATTAATTAGAAGAGCAACAAAACGAGAATTTGAAATAGTTGAGAAATTACAAAAATTAATGGAATGCTGTGATTTTTGTAGAAATATAGAAAATTGTGAAGACGAGGTTTGATGAAAATAAATAAAACCACAAGAGAATTCTTTCTTGTGGTTTTATTTGCTTTTATCGCTTATTAAAAGTACTACATTCCGAATCATGACTGCCACTGCCAGAATGACAAGTACAGACCTCTACGGCGTCAGCGTGGCATGAACATTTCTCATTATACGTACAATCGCAAGCTTTGCAGGATATACTTGTTTCTGGTATAGCACTTCCGCTACAGTTAGTAGCTCCTGATGATTCTGAAAAACTACTGCAACAAGTATTGTCTATACGTTCTCCACCTGACACGTCTATGTTATTTAATCTACATAAGCGATCAGAATTATAATTGCATTTATAAACGGAACATGATAAATTTGGCATATAAACCTCCTAATTAAATTTATGAGGTTAGTATGTCCATAAGGTTATAAATTATGAT
>NZ_CBDLAM010000192.1:0-6820 GCF_965301125.1 Anaerosporobacter sp.
ATTAATATCATCTTAAAATTAGTTGTTTTATTTGTCAAGTGATTTTATTTAGGGATTTCCTACTTTAGCCCAACTTTGGTTTAATTGATTTTATATCGATTAAGTGTGTCATCAAAGTATTGATCATCTGAGAAATGTTTATCCGCTTCATTAGAAAGTTCAATTACATCTTCCAATTGATCAGTTACGGTAGCCGTTACCTCTTCTGCTGATGCAGCAGCTTCTTCTGCCACTTCCGCAATATTCTTTATAGAGTTAAGAACGTTATTTTTTTCAAACATCATTTTATTGACTTTAATAGAATTATCTTTTAATACTCGTACCAATTCTTCAACTTGTTTTGCCACTTCACCAAATCTTTCTATCGTTGCTGCTATTGCTACACTTTGGTCCTTCAAATAACCATTGGTGATATTAGTACAAACCATAGTCTTTTTTGATGTAATTTGTATCGTTTCTAAAATTTTTTGAATTTGATTCCCCGCCTCAGCAGATTGATCAGCCAAATTTCTTATTTCTTCAGCCACAACACCAAAACCTTTTCCGGCATCTCCTGCTCTTGCCGCCTCAATAGAAGCATTTAAAGATAAGAGATTTGTTTGTTTTGCAATATTTTGAATTGTTTCTATAATGCTACCAATATTAATGGAATCTTTTTCAACATCCTTAATATTTGTTGTTAACTGTTTCATCATGTCACTTGCTTCATCCGATTTTGTCCTTAATATATCCACTTGCTTCTTTCCTTCTTCAATTGACTTAATTGCCACCAAAGAATAATTCTGCATACGTTCGGAATCTTGACTTATTTGATCTAGTTTTTCCGCTAAAACTGTCATATTCGTAAAACTATCTTCTGTTTCTTGTGCTTGTTTGTTCACACCACCAGCAACTTCAGTTATAGCGCTATTGATTTCTTCCATAGAATACTTCATCTTCTCACTGGTATCGTTTAGTTCATGAGAAGATTGTTGCACATCTTCACTAAATCCTTTTACCATCTTTAAGATGTTACAAATACTCTCTACCATATCATTCAATCTATCTGTTAATAGACTGAATTCATCTTTTCTTTTTGATTTTACCTTTATAGTAAAGTCACCCTCCGAAACAACTTGCATTGCTTGAGTAAGATTTTTTACTTCTAAACTTAGAAGTTTTGCTATTCTATTTCCAACGAATAACGCTATAATACATGCTGCTATAACTAAAATTATCGTAACTAATCTAATCTCCCTGGCCGATTCAAGAATAATCGACTCAGGAATTAAACTACATATAACTAGACCAGTATTTCCGATTGATTCAGTTGTATATAAATATCTATTATTGTTCCACTTAACATAAGTACCAGTTTGCGTTTCATCAGTACTATTCTTATCAAATACTTTATTATCTAAAAAGATTGAAGCCTCCCTAACTTCACCATTCTCTATAATAATTTCCCTCTCATCAGGCGTAAGTAATGCCACATACATTCCTTCACCATTTGGTATCTTCTTTAATATGTCAGTTATGGCAGATAACGATATATCAAGATTGAGATACCCATTTCCTTTTACTAATTTTCTCGCATAAGTAAGTGAATATGTATCCTGTTTAATATTCAACACATCATCTAAGTAAGGGTGTTTTCCACCCCAACTACCTTGATTTCCTATCTTATCTACATCCTCTTTTACAGCATATTGTTCATATGCATCATCAGGAACCTTCGTACCACCATCAGTGAGATTTCCACCTTTCTCAGAGATAACGGTATACCCTGATATATAATCGCACGATCCCTTAGCCAATCTCAAAACAGCCTGTACGTCTCGCAGATTATCCATAGCTTCAGAATCCTTCTTGCCAACATTCTTTCCATAATAAGTTTTTACTTCGTCACCACTAACAATTTCATTTGCTTTATTTTCAACAGTTTCGCATAATAGCTCCCCATAAGATGCGACTGTTCCAACTGTTCCATACACAGATTCTTCATACTGTTTTCGTATATTATCCGATGCTTTATTATAGGAAATTATGCCCAGTATCACAATAAAAAAAACAGGTACTAAGTACGCTCGTATAAGTGTATGTTGAATCCTACCATGTTTCTTACGTTTCTCACGTTTCATAAACATCACCTCAACCCTTAAAATATAAAGCCAGGAACCCACTAAGGACTCCTGGCTTATCTTAACTAGCGAATACCAAGCTCAGTATCTGTCTTTGTTAAAACACTATGATCTTTTATATAATCTACTATTTCATCAACATGAGTAAATGCTAAACCTACATAACTATCTGCTGCTCCGTAATAGATTGCAATTTTTCCTGATTCTGAATCATGAATTGTTGCACAAGGGAAACATACATTTGGAACAAATCCACGTTCTTCATACCATTCTTCTGGTGTAAGAATAAAGTTTTCACAACGATATTTTACAATTGAAGGATTATCAATATCAAGAATTGCTCCTCCGATTGAGTAAACATATCCATTACAAGTTCCAGTTACACCATGGTAGAATAATAACCAACCTTCTGAAGTTTCGATTGGAGCTGCTCCTCCACCGATCTTAAGTGATTGCCACCATTCTGATCCTTTACCCATAACGTGTCTGTGTTTGCCCCAATATACTAAATCAGGACTTTCACTTAAGAAAATATCACCAAATGGTGTATGACCACTATCAGATGGTCTAGATAGTAACATATAGTTACCGTTTACTTTTCTAGGGAATAAAACTGCGTTACGATTAAATGGAAGGAATGGATTTTCTAATCTTGTGAATGTTTTGAAATCTGTAGTTTTAGCCATTCCAATTGCAGCACCATAGAAGTCTTGACACCATATTACATAATATGTATCTTCAACTTTTACCAATCTAGGATCATATGCATATTGAGGTTGGAATGATTCACCATTCTCATCTACAAAATTAATTTTCTCTTCTTCGAATTCCCAATGAATAGCATCTTTACTTCTACCTAAGTAGATAAATGGAACACCATTTACTTGTTCTCCACGAAATACACCAATAAAACTATCTTCATATGGCATAACAGCACTATTGAAGATTCTAGCAACACCTTTAACAGGGTTTCTACCAATTATCGGGTTTTCTGTATATCTCCAAACCGGTGCGTCCTTTAATCCCTCAGGTTTTTCTTGCCAAGGTACATTTGGCACTGGTTGGCTAATAATTTTTACTTTACTCATTATTTGTCCTCTCTTTCCTGTCATTCAACTAATGCAGTAATAAATTGTACTGCTCTCTTATCCTTTAACTGCACCTGCTGTAATACCACTATAAATCTGTTTCTGACAGATTATGAATATGATTAGAGCTGGCAATAGTGATATAATAACACCCGCACATATCAAGTTATATCGGTTTCCAAGTGGTCCGGTAAATGAAAATACTGATTGTGCAACTGTTTTTATTTTGTCATCTTGTAAATATAAGTTTGCGGCGTAATACTCGTTGTATGTACTTACACCTTTTAAAATCATACTTGTTACAATCGCTGGTTTTAGAAGTGGGAAAATAATCTTTCTATAAATTTGGAAATATGATGCTCCATCAATAATAGCAGATTCATCTAACGAAACAGATATATTTTCCATATACTGAATAAATATATAAATCGAAATTATATCTGTACCCATTTGCATAATAATGTAACCATATAAGTGATTGATAAAACCTAAAGTTGTCATTATTTTATAAACGGAAATTTGCATTGCAATACCAGGAAGTAATGAAGCAAATAGGAACAAGTTACGAATCAATCCGTTTCCAGGGAATTTAAATCGATTTAATACATAAGCTAACTGTGTACCAATAATAATTGCTCCAACTAATACGAAAATCATAACAATAGCTGAATTTATGAATGCACGACCCATTTCTGCATCGACAAAAGCTCTTTTAAAGTTATCGAAATTCAACCAACTTTCAGGTAGTGTCATAACATTTGTATTATTGTATTCCTCATCTGTCTTAAATGCTGTAATTACACAAGATACAATTGGTAAAACTGCTACGAATGAAAAGAATACAAGTGACAAATATTTAAAAAATATTCCTGCTACTGCAACCGGAGTATAGTGTTTTCTACGTTTTGCTGCCATTATACCGCCTCCTTCTTCTTACTCATAGCGAGACGTTTCTTCTTCTTGCTAACAATTTGATCTTCTGCATTTGCATTACGGAATGCATACTTGAAGAATAACTTTTGTAAAATAGTTACCGCAAATATGATTAAGAATAATACAATCGCCATTGCCGAAGCAAGACCGATTTTTTTATTCGTAAACGCAATATTGTTCATCTTAATGAAATATGTTGCAGTACCATTCGCACCGTTATTTGCTATAACATATGGAGGTTCAAATGCACTTAATGAACCTGTAATTGACATAATTACATTCAATGTAAAAATCGTCTTGATACTAGGTAAAATAATATGAATAAACTGTTTGAATTTATTAGCACCGTCTAGTTCAGCTGCTTCATACAACTCAGAATCCACTGACATAATAGCACCTATGAATAGTACCATGTTTTGTCCAAAATATCTCCAAATTGATGTAGCTACAAGAGAAACATTGTTTAACCCTTGCGTTCTTAACCAGTACGGAAGATTTTCAAGATCAAAGCCGCACCACTGAAGCACGGTATCAAACACAAATCCTCTTGTAAAGAAAAATCGGAATATAAATCCAATCGCGATACCACTAATTAAGTATGGAAAAAACATAAACCCTTTAAAAATATTACCGCCTTTTGTTTTAAAACTTAGTATAGTTGCCAAATACAACGCAAGAACTAACTGAATTATGGAACCAGCCATATAATAGAGAGATAATTTCAGTGAACTAAATATTTCTTTGTTTTTAAATACTTCTTTATAATTATCGAGACCTAGATACTCTGGTTTACTTGTATAGCTCATTTTATATAAACTAAATTTTGCCATTTCTCCAAATGGAATATAAGTAAACGTAAGTAACAACAAAAGAGGAATAAACATAAATGTTACGATAATTATAATTTGTTGTCCTTTTCTACTCCTTGCCCATTGAAGTAGGGACTTCTTTTTCTTATGGTCAGTATATGCTGTCATATGACCCTCCTTCTAACTGATATGATATAGAACTATCGCACAAATCTTAGTTTGTGCGATAGTATATCAAGGAAAATATAGGTATTTACTATCTAGGGATTATTAATTATTGATTAACTTCAACACTATTGCTTTCTTGTGCTGCAGTCCATTTTGCATTCCATTCAGCCATAATTTCATCGAATGTCATAGTTTTGTTTGCAGCATGTTCAATAATTTGTTGAACCTTAGTATTACCACCAGCAGATACCATTAAGTCTGAATCTGCATTAAGCGCGTTAAGAAGATCTTCTTCACCTTTAACAGCTGGATCATCAGATACTAATTCAATACCTTCGAATGCAGAATATAATTCAGGGAAGTTGTCATCATCAGCAGCGATAGGAACACCATCTTGATCATAAGATAATCCTGATTCTTCAGTTAACCATTTTACGAATACCATTGCTGCTTTTTGATTGTCTTCTGATGAGTTTTTATTGATTCCTAATCTGTAGTCAGGACCAGAAGAAGCATATTGTTTTCCATCAATTGTAATAGGGAATGACATATATCCGATATCATCTGGATTATCTCCAGCTTGTTGCATTTGTGGATATGCCCATGAGCCAAGTACCATACAACCAATTTCACCTCTGTTCAACATACCTTTTGAACCTTCCCAGTCAGTTGTAGAGTAATCGTCTTCTGTTAAACCATTAGCAACTGCATCATAAAGAACTTTGTATACTGCATAAGCTCCAGTACCATCTGCTTTGTTTTCAAATGGATTGCTCATATGAAGTAATTTTTGATTTTTGAAAGTTGCATCACCAGTAGCTGTTCCTGAAATATAATCATCCCAAGCACTCATAGTCCAACCAGCTGCATAGTTTGTATATAATGGAATTGCATCTGTTTTTTCTTTGATTGCTGTTAAAGCTGCGGTGAATTCTTCTGGAGTTTTAGGAAGTTCTGTGATTCCTGCTGCTTCAAATACTGCTTTGTTGTATACGATACCACGAGCAGTACCCATGTAAGCAACACCATAAACTTGATCGTCATAAGCCATATCTGAGGCGAAACGAACTTCAGATTCCATAGTTGCTAAATCACCATAAGAAACAAAATACTTAGATAAATCTTTTTTGTCTACTTCTGGGATCATCATGATATCACCGAAATCACCACTTTGTAAACGAAGTAATGCACTATCAGCATATGTAGTATCTGCATCAATATCTACTTTGATGTTTGGATACATTTTATTAAACTCCGCAACATACTCTTCCCATTTCTTTCCAGCGTAATCACTTTGATTCATATCTGTTCTGTTGTTGTAGAATTTAATTGTTGTTGAGATATCTGTGTAACTTTCCCCAAGTACAATGTTTGCATAGCTTAGTGTTTCATCATCAGAAACTTCAGGAGTTTCTTCTTCTGTCCCAGCGCCTTCATTTTCCTCTTTTGTTGTAGGTGTGTTTTTGCTATTATCATTCTTTTTGCTTGAGCAAGCCACCATAGATAAGGAAAGCACAACCGCTGTACCAATTGCTACAAATTTTTTAAGTCTCATAACAAATCCTCCTTTTTTGTTCAGTTACTTTTTTGTAACTTAATTTAATTATAATTTATTTTAATTTTAAGTCATCACTTATTATTGATTTTTATATATGAATATTTATTTTATTATATATTTTATAATAAATTAATATATTTAGAA
>NZ_CBDLAM010000193.1:0-6781 GCF_965301125.1 Anaerosporobacter sp.
AACAAAGGGTTATGGGTTACCTTTATCAACCTAAATATATTATATAAGGAGAAGTCATGATAACAAAAGGGATTACAATGCAGACTACAGTGATAGGAGCGGAGAAGGGAAATAAAACCTTTGAAATCAGAAAAAAGTGGAATGAAAAAGGAAAAAAAGCCTTGGTAATAGAGCTGTAACCTACCATCATGGTAGATTTTCCTATGGCACTTGATGTTTCCACTATGCATTTGCTGAACCATGCAGAGGAACTGGGTTGGGGAGAAATTCGAATTGTTAACTTGTATCCACAGGTATTTGTAAGAAAACCTACTGTAGCTCAACTGGAAGAGAACCACGAAAATTTGGAATACATCAGAGATATACTGACCAGCAAGGAGATGGGAGAATATGATATCGTGATAGCTTGGGGAACCAGTCTGTCCACTCACGCTACTACAAAGCATATAAAGAAAAAGATACTAAAAATGATTCAGGAACAAGGCTTGGAACTACAGACAAAGCATATAGTAGTGGATAGAATGGATACAAAAAAGCAAGTGGGAACCCATCCGTTGTTCTTGGGGTTGCGTTACAGTGATGTTGTCTGGAAGTTAGAAACCCATCCTGTAAAAAGTGACTTGAAACAGGAAACAGTAGAGAAAAAAGAACCCAAAGCAACAAGAAAAACGAAAGGCTGTGAGTAAGGAGAATGTATTACAAGATAAGCAATAAATTGGATATAGAATTATTGAGAGAAATGGAAACATTACTTTCAGAAAGCTATAGTGTCTATAAAACTGTCATGGAGAGAATGGAGTTCTATCTGGATTTGTTGGAAAGGAACTATGGGAAACATAGGAATTTTGAATCGGAGGGAAGCTTTCTGCTACTGTTTACAAATCTAAACAGTAAAAAGGAAAGACAACGAATTTTGGAGTATTATGGATTGAAAGAGGATGAGGCAGAGGTTCGAGAAATCATTTGTGAGGATGAAAAGAATTCGATAGAATGGGGAGAAGAACTGTATGTTTTGACAGAATTCCATATCATTCTGTTCTATCCACGAAAGAAAGAAGAAAACAGGTGAGAAATATGGATTATTATGGATTAGAAAAAGGGCGATATGAAACAAAGAGGATACATAACGAACTGCCACTGGAATATAGGGTTTTCCTCTGGAAACTAATTGCCCAACTTCAAAACAATAAAGAGATTTCTTTGGACTATCTACAAATATTTGAGTTCTCCAGTCATCTGGGTGAAGATGGACATATACAGAAAATTACTCATAGACAGGAAAAGCCAGAGTATAAAGCTGTATATGAAATATCTCTGGAGGGAACATCATTGGAGAAAAGTTCTATACAGGGAAAAGTCTACTGCATAGATGAGGCAGAATACTGCATCATGTTGTGGGCAGAGGAGCATTGAGGAAGGAGAAAAGGAATATGAAATTAGTGTTACTGGGAATGTTTACAGGAGTGGTTGTGATTACAATGACAGAATTGATGGTTGGATAGGAAGGAAGTGAAGGACATGGAGGCAATGCTTTTTCTAATGGGATTTACCAGTATGGTTTCAGTGTATGAAATTGCAAAATCAGGGAAATCAAACAAGACAAATCAGCTTCTTAGAAATTTGCAAAAAATGAATAAGGTATAATAATTAATGAAAGGTAATATTGATTAATAATAAATGAAGCGGTGTCTACAATAAAAAGTAGATGCCGCTTTTTGTAAGGGATAATTCATGTCAAGTAGACTAATCTTCGTTTTTAAATGGTACATACTCCAGCAGGTATACAAGATTATCAAAAGAAGATGATAAGTACAAGGAAGAAAGCAATAGTATTATAATGCAAAAAATTCTTTTACAAAAATTTGTAGCAGAGAATTTTTCGAATTATGACCTTTTGGAGTTTTGTGACGATGGTTATACCGGAACAAATTTTGAACGTCCCAGCATACAGAATATGTTGGAGATGGTAAGAGATTCAAAAATAAACTGTATTATAGTAAAGGACTTTTCGAGATTTGCAAGAGATTATATAGAATTAGGTTCTTATCTTGAACAGATATTTCCGTTTATGGGAGTAAGATTTATTTCCGTAAATGACCATTATGACAGCAAGGATTACAATGAAAGTATCGCAGATATAGATGTGAATTTTAAGAACCTGCTGTATGACTTGTATAGTAAGGATTTGTCACAGAAGGTACGCTCCTCGCTGGCAGTTAGAAAAGAGCAGGGGCAGTATATAAGTGGGAATTGCCCTTTTGGTTATGAGAAAGATCCAAATGACAGGCACGCTTTGCTAATTGCGGAAGATGAAGCAGATGTTGTCAGACGTATTTTTTCTTTGACTATGGAGGGATATACATCTACTGAAATAACGAGACTGTTCAATGAAACGGGAGTAAAAACGCCCATAGAATTTATTATTGAAAAGGGTAAAACAAGCAGAGTTCCAAAAGGAGAGCAGTTTCTGTGGGGAAACAGTACCATATGCCAGATATTAAGGAATGAAATATATATAGGGAACATTGTGCAGAAAAAATATACAAAGGACTTTGTTGGTGGAAAGAATCACTTAAATCCTCGTGAGGATTGGCTGATTACCTATAATCATCATGAACCGATTATTGATAAGGAAGTTTTTGATAAAGTACAGGAAGGAAGGGGAATAAAAAGAAAACCTCCATACAATCCAACACATCCTCTTATTGGTAAGGCTGTTTGTGGTTGTTGTAAAAAGAATTTGCGTTATCGCAGAGGACTTAATCCGTATTTTAGCTGTCATTATCGTTACTCAAATGCAATGGAAAACTGTGTGGATAATTGAAAAAAAGTTCAAAAAAAGTGTTTGCAACTACTTGACAGGAGAGGGGGGTTGGTGTTATTATAATGCCGGTCTGATATGAAAGAATTAGTCAAAAACAAGATTAGAGAACTTATAAGTAAGCAATCAGAAAAAGTAAGTAGAGTATATACATAGAATTTGTTGTAATATCCCATAATTTGGTTACCAGATTACAAGGAGGCAGACGATTGAAAGAGAACAAACATAGAAAAAACAATAACAAATGTTATGTTATGCTATACATATTTTTTGGAATAATCTTTTTAATTGCAGCGTATCAATTAGGCAACTATTATCTTGATTCTGCCAAAGAAAAGCAGGAAGCGGACAACCTCGCATCTGAGGTTATCGTATGGGAGAAGCCGGACAAAGAGAGTGAAATCCCAGATCGTCAGAATGAAGAATCATCTGCGGAATCACAGGAATCGAAAGAAGAGTCGGTAATCCCTGAGTCCATAGATTTTAATAAGCTGTGGGAAGAAAACGAAGAAATTAGGGCGTGGCTTTACTGTCCGGATACCGTCATAAGCTATCCTGTAGTGCACACCACAGATAACGATAAGTATCTCAGGAAAAATCTTGCATTACAATACAGCAATGCAGGAACCCTTTTCATTGAAACGAAAAACAATCCGGATTTCAGTGACTGGAATACCATTATTTATGGTCACAACATGAAAAATGGTTCCATGTTTAAGACCATTACCTATTATGGGGAGGAAGCCTATTACAAGGAACATCCGGTAATGTACCTTTATACAGCGGAGAAAAAGTATGAAATACAGTTAATCGCAGGGTGCGTAGTAGATGCTGCGGAATCAGAGATTTATCAGCTAGGACTTGGAGAAGACAGTGGAAGCAATTCACAGGAAAAACAAAACCTTCTGGATAAGCTGATAAAGAAATCCACCTTTACATCCGCTCAAACATACACAGCGGCTGACCATTTCGTGACCTTATCCACTTGTTTCTATGAATATGAGAATGCCAGATATGTACTGATTGGAAAGCTGGTAGAATGGTAGAGGAAAGAAAATACTATTGTAAAAATAGGACTTTTGTGCTATATTAGACCATGAAAATAAGTTCATCTTCTAGGAAATAGAGAAGATGATTTTCAATTTTTAAGAATTTAAAGGAAGGGAGTAGACAGCGGATGAATCAAGGAATAAATAAATTTATTTATTTATTTATTTATTTATGGTATCCGTATGTCCACAGAGCAAGAAGGTGGCTCCGTTTCTTTCTTGTACCCAAAATTCAGTAAAGCATACTTTTTCGTTGGGAAAACGGGGAGGTATGCTTTTTTGCGTGTAAGGAATTAGGAGATTCTGGAGAGTAGTGGGAGGTGTTGTTAAATGAAATATTCACTTATTGAGTAGGTGTGAATATGGTAAGTCGGCAGAAGTAATCGCTCTGTTGCGCAAATGATAAAAATATGATTACAGATTGGAAAGGAAAATGTTATGAAACAACTAAAGAAAAAAATAGTAAGTTTGTTGCTGGCAGTTATCATGATTGTGGGAATGATACCGACAACCATGGTATCAGCAGTAACAACCAATGTTATTGACTATAAAGAGATTCAGAAACTGGAATATACCCTGACCAGAACGAAAGATAACGGATATATGGTAGAAGTACCTGGCGGCGTGCCAGAGGGTACAGAGCTAATACTTGCAACTATTAAGAATGAGATTCTCACCCAGCTTGGTAGTGGAGTTAACGTTTATAAGGAATTGTTAAAGCCGCTTGGTAATATTTATCTTGGTGAAGTCCCTGAACAGTGTGTTATAGATACTGAAGCGTTTATAATAAAAAATCAAATCACTTCAGGTGAGATTTTTGAGCTGGATGAGTCAATGAAAAATAGTATTGGGGAGGGGTGTCTGATTGCTATTGCAGAATCTGAAGAGCATTGCCCACTTTACTTCATGGGCGTGAGCGGGGGTGATTTAGGAGTAGGACAGTCTACTGGTAATGCTTTGATATCAGAAGAGCAGGAACAACTTACCGACAAATATACTCCTTACACAGTAACCTTTGATGCCAACGGACAGGGTACAGCTCCAACTGCACAGCAGGTTACTGAAATTGACAAAGCAACCAAGCCTGCAGAACTTACAGCAGAGGGTTACACCTTCGGTGGCTGGTATACCGATGCTGAATGCACAAACGAATACAATTTTGATAGCCTGGTTACAAGCGATATTACCCTTTACGCTAAGTGGACTGTAAATGTGTCCAACGAGCCGGGCACCAATGTTATTGACTACAAAGAGATTCAGAAACTGGAATATACCCTGACCAGAACGAAAGATAACGGATATATGGTAGAAGTACCTGGCGGCGTGCCAGAGGGTACAGAGCTAATACTTGCAACTATTAAGAATGAGATTCTCACCCAGCTTGGTAGTGGAGTTAACGTTTATAAGGAATTGTTAAAGCCGCTTGGTAATATTTATCTTGGTGAAGTCCCTGAACAGTGTGTTATAGATACTGAAGCGTTTATAATAAAAAATCAAATCACTTCAGGTGAGATTTTTGAGCTGGATGAGTCAATGAAAAATAGTATTGGGGAGGGGTGTCTGATTGCTATTGCAGAATCTGAAGAGCATTGCCCACTTTACTTCATGGGCGTGAGCGGGGGTGATTTAGGAGTAGGACAGTCTACTGGTAATGCTTTGATATCAGAAGAGCAGGAACAACTTACCGACAAATATACTCCTTACACAGTAACCTTTGATGCCAACGGACAGGGTACAGCTCCAACTGCACAGCAGGTTACTGAAATTGACAAAGCAACCAAGCCTGCAGAACTTACAGCAGAGGGTTACACCTTCGGTGGCTGGTATACCGATGCTGAATGCACAAACGAATACAATTTTGATAGCCTGGTTACAAGCGATATTACCCTTTACGCTAAGTGGACTGTAAATGCACCTTCCACACCTCCTGATAGCAATCCAGATACAGACGATAGCAATCCAGACACAGATGCTACTAATCCAGACACTGGCTCTAGCAAGCCAAACACTTATGACTTGACCGTAACCGTAACGGATAATAACGGCAATCCTGTGACCGATGTCACAATAACCATCGGTACAACTCCTGCAACCCCTCAGGATGGTGGTGGGTACACGTTTACAGATTTAAGCACTGGCGAGTACAATGTAGTTGTAAAACAAGGCGACAAGACCATGACCGCCTATGTGAATATTACCGACAAAAACGCAGCGATTTCTGTGAAACTCCCAGCAAAGGATACAAGCTCTGTTGTTGAAGTAAAACCTGCGGAAACAGGTGCTATGTCTACACCAAATATCGTGGTTAATGGTTTGGATATAGTAGCCGACGCACTTAACACTGGAGTAGGAGATAAGGTTAAAGTAGAGCTGACGGTGGAAAGTAAAGTGGTTACCAACGTAGAAGAAACTGCTAAGAATGCCATTACCGCTGCAGCAGACAAGGATAAATTGGATTTCCTGGATCTTCAGGTGCTGAAAACTGTAAATAGTGGAACAGCAACCAACATCACGGACACTGGTTCTGCGTTGGAGATTATTGTTCCATATGAGACTGCAGGTAAGTATGACATCACTGCTTACCGTCACCATGAGGGACAGCCTGTACAGATGAATAAGCTAGATGCACGTCCTGCCGATAACTTTGAGGATGGAACTTTCTATGTAGGAGATGGCTTCGTTGTAATCTACGCACAGAAATTCTCTACCTATGCCATCGGGTATGACGAATCTGCTTCCAAACCGGGCACAACACCAGGTGAAGGCACAACACCAGGTGAAGGCACAACACCAGGTGAAGGCACAACACCAGATGCAGACACAACACCAGATACAGACACAACACCAGATAAAGACACAACAACTGTTAAATAGACAACTACTTATAGAGTGCCAGATACTGATAAAAAGA
>NZ_CBDLAM010000194.1:0-6691 GCF_965301125.1 Anaerosporobacter sp.
AAAATGGACACAAAAATTGAGCATATTGACGAAGATATTATGGATAGATATAATACTGATTTTATGAAATTTCAAAATAATCCTGAGCTGAAACAGCTTTGCCAAAGTAAAAATGTAGATTCGACACTTGGTATATTTGGAGAAGTGGCACATGGTATTCATCTAATGGAGAGAAAATCTGTGATGGAGGTGCACAACAATTAAATACGTCAATTTCAGGACATTAATAGAAAAATTAGTAATTTTAGTGGGAAGATTAGGGGGGTGATGGGGGATGACCAAAAGTGAATTTATTCAAAGCTGGAGTGACGTGATTTTAAAAAGTCTACAAGTTGTAGTTGGAAAAAAATCAAATATACCACATAGTATAAATTGTTATGAAGAAAATGGCGTATGGATAATCAGTGAAATAGGAGAAAGACAAGATGTATCGATTATAATAGAGGGAAAAGAGAGTCTTGTTTTTGACAAATTAAATAGAATCGTTCGAGGAGAATTGAAACTAAAAGAACGAAGAAAAATATAATTTTAATAATGTCTCAATAATAAGGAAGTATAAATAAACTCCCTCCTTCTAAATTAATCGAAATAGCTCTCATGAAGAGAAGTAACCCATGAGATTAATTTAGAGCATCTAGTGTGAAATTTGTCATCTGGGTGCACAAATGGACAGCCGAAATAGAACTGATTATTGATTTCTAAGTGTAGATTAGTAAAAGCCAGCAAGAAGTAATATTCTTACTGGTTTTTATCTCAGCTGGTATAATAACGTCTACGGTAGCAGGGTAAGCGTCCTCTCAAGCACATATTAAAAAAGACGTCAACGACAGAATAATAAATTTACTGGTGTTGTGACGAAGCAAATAAGATACCCGCAATATATCGTTCATCTGAATCTGCTCGAAGACATATTCGATATAATACAAAGGTTTTAGCTTGTTTGCAATCGCTGTATGTATAACACTATAGATTAGTGCAGATGCGTTGGCACCATTCTGAGTATTTGAAAATAGCCAGTTCTTGCGACCAATCATAAAGGGTTTTATTTGATTGTTTCGCTAAGTTGTTACAAAGTTGAATCCGTCCATCTTTTAAGAAGTTACATAAATATTCTTAGCATAGGTAATAGCCTTTCCCAACAAACTTTGTGGTAAAGTTTTAAGGGCTAGGTTTTCTAACCATGTATAGAATTCATCTAGGACTACGTTGGATTCGCTTTTTCGTAGATGAAGCCTTTCTTCATAACCGCATCCTAGTTGATCCGCTTTGTTTTCAATTGCAAAAAGTTTTTGGATGTAGACCTCTCCACGTATTAGAAGAATATCTGAAAACTATATATAAATACGGTGAATTTGATAATAAGATGGACAAACCATTCTTGGAATTCTTATCAGCAATAGCGGATGCCACAATAGTGATTCCTATAATTGATGCCTGTCTAGGTGTAGACATTATCACAGGTGAAGTTTTAATTGATTTCGAAATTATGGATTTACCACTTCCTCTAACCTTACTAATCAGTGTCTCAGCAGTTACGATAACGGCTACGGCAGCAGGGGAGTATGTATTTGCAACTGGTGTTGGAGAGGAATTGTTAAGAGCAGATAAAAAGGTTGTGGATGATCTGGTTGAACATTTGGACGAGGTTGATGGTGTTAAAGTAACGGATATCAGCACGGATGATTTACTAAATGCTGTTAATTCGGGCAAGATACCAGATATTGATATGCCTAATGTTATAAAGCCATCATTAGATGATAGTGTATATCAAGAGTGGTTAAAGAGAAGTTCCTTAGGCCAATATGTACCACCAGGAATGACAGAAGCTGAATATAAGAAATTCTTACTAGCATTAGAAAAAGTTGATGAAACAAGTGCCTTAAATTAGGTTGATTATGAGAGCGTATTGAAGGTAAGGAATTCTGGAGTTGGAAGTAAGGGTGGTAGAAAGACTGATTTAGATGGTATAAGGATAATAAATAAAAAGTATGCAGGTAAAACTTATGAGATGAATGGAGATTTAGCAACAAAATATCCGAATGGAGTGGCAGGTTATACTAGTACACCTACAGGCTATACATGGCATCATGTAGAGGATAGTAGAACAATGACACTTGTTCCAAGTGACTTGCATGGTGCAGTAAGGCATACAGGCGGAGCTTCATTAATAAGAAAAGGAATAAGACCATAGGAGGGAAAATATGTTAATACCAGAAGTGAAACAAATAAATGGCATTTGGATGGGAAATGTAACTTTGGATTTATGGAATGCTTTTTTTGGAAAGGAAAGTGATATTGATTTAAATGTTGGAGGGGATAAGTTAATAGAGTGTCTTGATACAAGACATAAAGTTGCCTATGAATATCTTGTAACCAATCAAAACAAATTATTGGAGATTATATTAAGCGCGTTATTAGTAGAGTATCCTACTATGCAAGAAGAATATGGTTATGAAGACGAAGAACTTAATGAATATATGCCTAATGTTGATAACATACAAGAATTTAAAGAAATAATGGAACCAAAGCGTATTTATATTTTAGATATTGAAAAGGATTGGATGGCATATTTAGGCTTTCATTTTAAATGCACATGGGATGAAGAGCATGATTATGGCATTTTGATACATAAAGAACGAGTTGTAAAAATGGGAGGAGCAGATGTCGCTTTTTTATCATGGATAGCAGAGGAAGATAAAAAGGCAATTTAGGTAACAATATATAAAAGTATAATTTATTATGTTTCCACATAAGGACGACCAATACCCTATTCTTGTCTATCACTAAATCGAAATGGCTCTCACCGAAGGTGATTAATCCATGTAGATTTTGTGATAGACTCTAGGGCGAAATTTACCATCTGGGTGCAGATAAGGACATCGAAAATCAAAACATAAAATTTAGTTCCAATACGTTGATATTAACACACTTCTTTTAAAATAAATTTTTGTTGCGAAAGAGGTGTGTTTTTATGTGTGTGAAGAAAGTAAGTTCAGATGGGGTTAAACTATACGATTTAACCAAAGTAAAATTGAAAACAGTTGGTAAAACCTCAGTTGTGCAGTTTTCTGCTGGAGTTAACAAATCCTGCCCAGTCAGAAATTTATCAAAAGATATCTATATGGACATAGCTACTGGTGAAGTAAAAGAAAAGAAGAAATCCCAAAATCGCTATCAGTCGCTCAAGAGTGTCAGAAAGAGTATTAACCGATTAATGGATTTGATTCGGTGCAATGTCACAGATACCGTCAAATGTAAGTGGATTACCTTGACTTATGCTGATGTAATGACAGATGGCAAGCAAGCCTTTTTGGATGCCAAGCTATTTTTGAGAAAACTCAAGAGATATCTTGCAAAACAAAGTAATTTCACAAATGGTCAGAAGATTTTTCAGTATATTACAGTTGCTGAACCACAGGGCGAGAGACATGGAAATTAGTGGAATTTGCACATCCTGCTGATTTTTACGATACAGCCCCATTTCTGTCGAATGAGAAAATTGTTGAGTTTTTGATGGTATCCAAACAGTTTATAAAAGGTGAACGATTGAAGTATTATCCAGTTGGTATGAATTTGTATTCTGCCAGTTGTGGAGTTAAGAGACCAACTGTTGAAGAGATTGCAATATATAATGGTAAGTATTTTAAGGAGATATCAAAATGATAAGAAACGGAAAATATGCACAGTATAAAGGACACGAATATGAGTTGAATGAAGATATGGAAGGACAGTTGGTAATTATAACTGAGGATAAAAAGTTGGAAGATGATACTTTTGACAAAAAGTACGATTCTGGAATATATTCTAAAATAGTGAATCAATCAATGTTGGAATCTGTTTATAAGGTGACTTCATATGTGCTGATTATTGGAGAAAAACTATACGTACGAAAAGAAAAAGCAGAAGGATATATTGTAGGAACAAATGATTGTGAGATCGCAAAAGAAGTTGGGCTTAACAGAGATGATAAATATGGATATGAAGGTTGGTTGTCTGCAAGTGGAGTAGAAGTGGTAGAGGAAAAAGAGTATATATAATTATGTCTTAACATCAGGATACACCAACCATTGTATGATACCCTTAAATTAGTCAGGGTAAATAACCAAAATGGTCCTGGGTCAAGAATTAGTACAAATTATTTATGCAATGGAAATGTATTTATGTGTATAGGAACAGAGATTGCAGGATGAAGTAGATTCAGATAAGGGAGCATATATTCCGCAAGTGGAGATGGATTCAGTAGAAAGTACGTTGACGAGACAGTTTTTTACTTTGGATGAATTGGCAGATGATATTAATGGGGTATTAGATGGAATCTCGGACCTTGGAAGTTTTATAAGAATAAGTACAGAAAAACTGGAAAATGTCGATGCTGGGAGCAAGTCTATGGCGAACTCAGCATTATGTATGAGGGACGATTACCTGTTATGTCAAACTATATTAAGCTTGTCATTTACATAATTTCTAAAAATTAGCAATGGCAATAGTTTTATCTTGTGCTAAGACAAACACAGTTAGTGCTGCAACTACTAGCTATAACAACAGTAGTTATACCTACACATACAGAGCAAATGGAACTACAGTTGTTAAAGTAAAAGTGTGGGCAAAGTTTTCTTACAATGGATCTTCTCCCAGTGTCTATCAACAAGATTACAGTGTAGAAACTGCAACTAATGGTTACGCAGTAAAAGTGCAACAAAACACTAATGGCGGAAATGCTAATTTCATGGTAGTTGTTACAGCTCCTGGTGATGTTGCTCGTGTATATTGTACAGCAATTGCAACATGTGATAAAAATGGCTCTATTGCTTGGAGTGATAACGGTTAATAAATAAAATATGACAAGCTAAAAAGGGTGTGTTACAGAATGATTGTTTTACAATTATTTTGCTCACTCTCTTTTCGTTTGTATTACTATATCTTTAATTTTATTCATCATTTAATTACTAGATGATTTTAAAGCGTTAATGCCTGTGTTGCCTTTATTTTCGCTAAGACATACAATATAATGTCTTTTCTGTTTGTGAATGCTCTTGGGTTAATTATTGAAGAAAATCTTGTAAGACAGAAACCAGGAATTATTGTTTTTTATGGTGTAACAGGGATACATATAACTGTACAAAATAGCAGCAGAAAAAGTTGTCAAGAAAACATTAATTGAACATATTTTATTTTCTAATTACCGAGAATTAATAGTAAATAATTACTACTAATTCAGACTAAAAATTACTTTAAATACTAATATATGTATGTTAAACTGTATAAAAGTAAATATAATCCAAGAAAATGTCGAAGTTTACGGTTAAATTACAATATTAAGTGTGAAAAATGTGTAGAGTATTCGTGATAGAAGAAACAAATGATATTAAAAAATAAAAAGCATATGATGATATCCTATCCACGCATCCACTGGAAGATTATCCAGAGAAAGCTAAGAAAATTAATGAGGCATATATATATATGATTAATTATGCTCAAAACAAGAATGTTACTATGGGAGAAATGAATTAACAGATTCTAAAAGAATAAATAGTACGATAAATCAAATTATAGACGCGTTATCTACTAAAAAATAAGAAGAAATCTTAACGATTGCTCAATGATCGTACATATGAATTTTATGAAATTGCTCAAACTGTATTTAAATATTGATGATAAATAGATTAGTATGAGTGATAAAAATGGTAAAGAAGGAGAATAAATAATGAAAAGAAGTTGGTTCTGGTGTGCTATAATTGTTATCTCTATTATAGAGATTATATTGATAGGGGATGGGCGAGATTTATATTTTGAAGAGCTATTATCACCAAGAATAATAGCTCTTTTGGTGACACTAATTGTATTCTATTGTGTACTTGTATTAAGATTGAAGAATGCAGGAAAAAGTGGCTGGATAGCATTTCTGTGTGTAGTAGTACCGTGGGCTATTAGACAACTTGATTTACCAGTGGCATTGTTAAGTTTTACAAGATTTATACCACCTTTATCTACGGTAGTTATTGGTTTATTACCAAGTGTGGAAAAGCATGCTGTATATAGAGATGATAATTCAAGTAAAAATGTCCAATCTAAGTATAATGATTTGCAATAGGTAAAATTAGATCCATTTCCTTACCTATTCGGTACATTGAGTTGGAGGGATTTTATTCTAGTCAAGAAAAATTATTGTATAAATTTTATAGTAATTCAAGAATAAGCAATAATCAGTCGGGGATATTACATAAAGCTATAATTGTGAAATATCTCCGAAAACTTCTATCAATTAAATTACATAAATGTATCTTATTAAAATAACATATTAATTGTAGATTGTCGAAGAAGACATAATAATATAAATTCAATTTGATAAAAACTAGAAAATTTAAGTAGGTGCTGAAGTGTGGGAAATATTAGGGATCAAAGCAACACATGACATTAAGGAAATAAAAAGAGCGTATGCTAAGATGTTAACTATATATCATCCGGAAGATAATCCAGAAAAATTTATGGTAATACAAGAAGCATATGAATACGCTATTAATTATGCAAAGAATGCAAATAAATATAGTAGTGAAGCAAACATAAATATACCTTTTGAAAAAGATATAAAAAATCAAGAGAAAAAAACTGATGGCCTACAAACAGGAAAAGAACAAAGAAAAATAATATTTGAAAAAGCAAATATCATGCAGGCAGAATACGTATATCTTAA
>NZ_CBDLAM010000195.1:0-6662 GCF_965301125.1 Anaerosporobacter sp.
CTACTTCAGGAATTGGATAGCGTATTAGCGATGCAAGAAGTTTAATGCGATCAGATATCGTTATCGTCTGTATGTTAGTTATAGGCTTGGTTGGAATCATTATGGATAAGGGGCTAACTCTATTGTTCAAAGCATTAACTCCATGGGAGAGTAGGAATGGAGGAAAGGCGAATGGCTAAGGAGATATTACAGATAAATAGTTTGAATAAGAAATTTATCGTTAATAAGCAAGAAGTTCAAATCCTAAAGGATATTAATCTCACGGTGGAAGAGGGCGAGTTTGTAACCATAGTTGGTCATAGTGGTTGTGGTAAGAGTACCTTGTTAAAAATTATTGCAGGCTTGGTGGACTATGAGGAAGGTGAAGTTATACGAAATGGAAAGAAGGTAGTTCAACCGGACATAGATTGTGGTATGGTATTCCAAGAACATCGATTATTGCCTTGGCTAAAAATTAAAGATAACATTGGGTTTGGCATTAAGAATCTAGATAAGAAAAAAAGAGAAGAGTTAATTCAAAAGCACATCGGACTGGTGGGACTTGGTGGATTTGAGAATGCTTATCCAAGTCAGCTCTCAGGTGGTATGTCACAACGAGCAGCCATAGCAAGAGGACTCGTAGCAAATCCCAGTATACTACTTCTAGATGAACCATTTGGTGCATTAGATGCATTAACAAGAATACAGATGCAAAAAGAAATCTTGCGGATTCAAAAAGAAGAGAAGACAACAATGATTATGGTTACGCATGATATTGATGAGGCGATATATCTAGGAAGAAGAATTATTGTAATGTCAGCAAGACCAGGTGAGATTAAATCTATATTGACTATTGAATCGTCAGTAGCTAAAAACAGAGGAAGTGCTGAATTTAGCTATTATAAGAGAAAAATCTTAGATCATTTCTTTGAAGAAAGCGAAGAAACAGTTGAATATACAATATAATTTATGAAAACGTATTGATATAAGGAGGCGGGGTATGAGTTCACACAAAAAAAATAATATTACCGATACAGATATGAATAAAATAAGGGAATTCCTTGAAACGATTCAATACGGTTCAGTGACTGTAATAGTACAGGATGGAAAGATCATTCAAATCGAGAAGAATGAGAAAGTCCGATTGAAATGAATAAATAAATAATATTTAACTGACTAGATAACTAGAGGTTTCATATGGCGTTATGCCGTTTGAAGCCTCTTTTTGAGTTTCTAATATTTATTTGAAGTTAACAAAACATATTTTGAATTTAAACATATGGAATGGAGGATTAATTATGGGAAAATTATTTACATCGGAATCAGTAACAGAGGGGCATCCAGATAAGATTGCAGATCAAATATCAGATGCAATTTTAGATGCATTATTAGAACAGGATCCATATTCAAGAGTAGCAGCAGAAACAACAGTTGCGACAGGTTTAGCGTTAGTAGTTGGTGAGATTACAACGGATGCGTATGTGGATATAGCCAAAGTAGTTAGAAAAACAATACGAGATATTGGATACACAAAGAATGCAGGAGGATTTGATGCGGATTCGATCGCTGTACTTACGTCAATTGATGAACAATCCGCGGACATTGCACTTGGTGTTGATAAGGCATACGAATCAAAACAAGAAGGAGAAAAGGAAGACTTCGGAACAGGAGCAGGTGATCAAGGTATTATATTCGGTTATGCGACCAATGAAACACCAGAGTATCTGCCACCGGCTATATCATATGCGCATAGGTTGACTAGAAGATTAACAGAAGTTAGAAAACAAGGAATCTTACCTTATCTAAGACCAGACGGAAAATCACAAGTTACAGTGGAGTTTGATGAGGAAGGTAAAGTGGAAAGAATTGATACAATTGTTATCTCAACACAACATAGCGAAGATGTGACTTTAGAACAGATTAAGCAAGATGTTCTCAGTTATGTAATCCAAGAAGTGCTGCCGCTTAATCTACTTGACGAGAATACGAAATATTTTATTAATCCTACTGGACGATTTGTAATTGGCGGACCACAAGGGGATGCTGGATTAACGGGAAGGAAGATTATTGTAGATACCTATGGAGGTACTGGTAGACATGGCGGTGGTGCATTCTCTGGTAAGGACCCAACTAAGGTTGACCGCTCTGCAGCATATGCAGCAAGATGGGTTGCTAAGAATATCGTTGCAGCAGGGATTGCAGACAGGGTAGAGATCGAGTTAGCATATGCAATCGGAGTAGCTAAACCTGTTTCCATTGCTGTGGATACCTTCGGTACTGGTAAATATTCCGATGAGGAGATTGTTCATGCGATTGAGAAAGTCTTTGACTTAAGACCAGACGCAATTATTAATGCATTGGATTTACGAAGACCAATTTATAAGCAAACAGCTGCATACGGACATTTTGGAAGAACTGATATAGAACTACCTTGGGAGAAGTTAAACAAGGTGGACGACATAAAGGGGATTATAGGAGGTTCTTATGAGTGAGAAGATAGGTAAGCATATAGCTATTTATGGGAAAGGTGGTATAGGAAAGTCCACCACTACTTCCAATATAAGTGCCGCTTTAGCAGAGGCTGGATATAAGGTAATTCAGATAGGGTGTGACCCTAAGAGCGATTCCACTAATACATTACGAGGCAATAACTATTTGCCTACAGTACTTGATAGTTTAAGAGAAGGCAAGAAGATACATCTCGATGATATATCCATAGTTGGTTTTAAAGGTGTTCTATGTATTGAATCCGGTGGGCCAGTGCCTGGGGTTGGCTGTGCGGGAAGAGGAATTAATGCAGCAGTTAGTTTATTACAAGAATTGAATCTATTTGAAGAATTCAAGCCTGATTATGTATTATACGACGTCCTTGGAGATGTCGTATGTGGTGGATTTGCCGTTCCAATTCGTGATGGTATTACAGATCGCGCATATGTTGTAAGTTCCTCCGACTTTATGGCAATTTATGCGGCCAATAATCTTTTTAAAGCCATCAATAAATACGCCCCTTCAGGCGGGGCAAAACTTGGTGGAGTAATTGGAAATGGTTTATCTGCCGGATATTCAAAGTCTATAATCGATGATTTTACCCGTAAGACAGGAACAAAAGCAGTTGGGTATGTCCCACGTTCTTTGGTTGTATCGCAAAGTGAATTATTTGGAAAGACTGTTATAGAGGCGCATCCAGAAGATCCACATGCTCAGATCTATCGTAACCTAGCAACCTATATTGCAGAAAGTGAAGATTTAGTTGTACCAAATCCACTTGGTGTAACGGAACTTAAGGATTGGGCAAGAGAATGGGGAGATAAGATCTATGATCTTGAGACAGGGGTGATTAGTGGATTAGAATCCATCTAGGAAGGAGGAGACTATGGGAGTATTAGAAGAACGAAAATTAATAGCAAGAGAAAAGCGAAATTCTACAATAACAGCTTACTATGGTCCCACGGAAAAGTTACGAGAAGATCTTGATGTTACAGATATCAGACAAAGAATTCGAACCTTCTCCCAAACTACTTCAGATGAGGTGACTGTAGCACTAGATCTTTTAAGTACGATTAAGGATATTGTAGTGGTTGTCCATGGAGCGATTGGTTGTTGTGCTGCAATGATTGGTTACCAATATAGAAACAACAGACAATTAAGTACGAAAGAAACTGAAAATAACTCGTTTTCATGGTATTCGACTAATTTGAATGAACGAGATACGATAATGGGCGGCGATGAGAAATTAAGAACGGTTGTAGAGCAAGCGTATCATGATCATAAACCGGGAGCGATATTCGTGGTAGGAACCAGTGTTGTGGCTATTAATAACGATGATATGACTTCTATAATCTTAGAATTGCAAGAGGAGTTAGAGATTCCAATTATATTAATAAACACCGATGGATTCAAGTCGAAGGCGGGTATTAATGGTAGTGATATTGTGCTTCATGGGATTGGGAAGTATTTAATATCCAATCCACAAAATGAAACTAAGCAGAAAGATATAGCTAATCAGGAAGATACAATCACTCAGCAAAATATAGTAGAGGAACAATATCATAAGGTGCAACAAAAAGTAACTGCACAAGAGAATATTCAGATCAATATCATCAGTACTTCTTTAAACCATCAAACAAAAAAAGAATTGCACCATGTATTTGATAAATTAGAACTAGGAGCAAATATAATTCCAAGATATGCAACAATTGATGAGATTCAGACTGCGAATAAAAGTGTTGCCTCCATAGCATTGAACAATGAAGAAGCGGAAGTGCTTTTACAAGGTTTAGAGGATAGAGGTATTCCATCAATTAAAGCGCAAGCACCTATTGGAACTAAAGCAATTAGTAAGTGGTTTAATAAATTAGGAAAACATCTTGGAATTCGAGAACAAGTTGAGGCATTTATTCAGGAAGAGGAGAAGAAAGTACAAAGCTATATAGCAAAGCAACCACTAAAAGGAGAGCGAGTATATATTGATTTACCTGCTAGTCTAGCAGCAAGTACAGTTGAACTAGTAGAAGAGCTTGGTGGTGAGGTGGTTGGAATTACAATACCTTTTGTTGATGAGGGCAACAAGGAGAACTTAAGATCCTGGAAGAAAGAGATTTATGTCCAGGTAGGAGATAGCCAGTTATTTGAATTACCTAATATATTTGCAAAGAATAAGGTGACATATTATATATCAGAACAGGCTAAGGGAGGGTTTGTTGTAAAGCAAGGGCTAATACCGATTCCTATTGGCAATAAGAATATCTTTTTCTATCAAGGAATTAAGAACTTTATCGAATGCTTCCATCGTGCCAAACGAAGTGTGTCTTATACAAGGCATATTAGTAATGATAGTGAGAAACTGTATTCGGATTCGTGGACGAAGAAAAGCACCAATTGGTATATCAAACAGGAGGTGAAGTAAGGTGTCAAAGGGAATTGAGAGAAGTCGGTATGGTTGTAATCTGCATGGTGCAATACAAACCGTAACACAGATTCAAGGAGTTATACCTATATTACACACTACACCAGGATGTGGATTGCAACATGATATTGCTAAAAAGGTGGGAGTAGCCTCGGCAGCTTATATTCAAGGATATGAGATACCAAGTTCCAATGTTTATGAGAAGCAAGTTATCTTCGGAGGAACATCAAGATTACGTGAACAGATTAAGAATACAGTAAAGGTAATGAAAGGTGATTTGTATATTACTTTGTCTGGTTGTGAGTCTGAGATGGTCGGAGACGATAGCATATCCATGACGCAGGAGATAGTAGACCAAGGAGAAAAGGCTATTAATTATAAAGCACCTGGATTTAAAGGGGATCAATACATTGGGTATGAAGGAATAGTAGGTACTTTAATAGAAAAGTTACCTAGCGTATATGATAACATTGCTACTGTAAATGGAGAGGAAGAAGATAAAGAAGATGAGACAGTGAAGAATCCAAACAGCGTTAATATACTTGGAATAATTCCAGTACAGGATATCTACTGGCAAGGAAATCTTAATGAAACAAAACGGGTATTACAATCACTAGGTATCGGAGTTAATAAATTATTTGGCTATAAACAATCCATCGAAAATTGGAGAAAGATTAGTAACGCAAGCTTGAATATTGTAGTTTCTAAGTGGGGACTAGAAGCTGCAAAGAAACTTGAAAGTCTATACAATACCCCTTATATAGTAATTGAGAATCTAGGAATAGGACCTGAGGCTACAGAACTGCTCGTCAAGAGTGTAGCAACAGAATTGAATATTGATACAGACATAGCAAAGGAATTCCTACATAAAGAACAAGAGAGATTTCATTACGCATTAGAACAAATTGCAGAGTATTACTATGATTATGATTTTCAAAAAAATGTAGTCATAGTTGGAGATGAAAGCACAACCATTCGCTACGCTGACTTTTTGTCAACCTATCTTGGAATGGAAATCCAAGCGATTATTATAACCGATTTTATAGGAGAAGAAACAATGCAGAAACCAAGTACATTTCTAAATTCACTTGCTAATGAAATCTACTATAAGAAAGATACAAGAGAAATTAACCAAATCATTGAAGAGATAAATCCTGAGCTCGTATTAGGTAGTAGTTTAGAAGAAGATGCTTCTACACACCTTGGGGCCTATCACTACACAATCTCTTATCCTGCCTATAGCAAGGTTATTATTAACCGATGTGATGTTGGATATGAAGGAGCAATTGGGTTGATTGAGGATTTAAGTAGTATTTTGTTACAGTAAATAGCTATTTAGTCATTATTACAGTAACTAATTTAGTGATTGTTTAATTAAGGAGTTTTTAATTTGTGCTTGTATCAACAACGTAGTAAGCAAAACTCTCAATATGTCAAACTGCTTCTAAGCTAACGTACTATGACTTAGAAACAATAGCGAAACAGCTATAGTACTTCTTAGTGTGTACACCGACCACCTAGGAAGGTGAGGCATGGATGTCGAGCCAGCCTGAGCTGAGGCAGGATGCCGAATCGAAGGCGGTTCCGTATCACTTGTATAACTGTAATGTACACACTTAGAAGAACTTAGGTGTGTAGCGTGTTTCGTGTCATAGTATGTTAGCTTAGAAGCTCTGAAAAGCAGTTAGAGTTTTGCGTTCACATACCTAGTAACTGCCAAATAAGCCTGCAAATAAAAAGTCAAGAGTAAATTGATAGTTTTATAAGATTTATTTAA
>NZ_CBDLAM010000196.1:0-1869 GCF_965301125.1 Anaerosporobacter sp.
TACATAAACCAGAAATAATTACTGCACAAACTATAGTAACTAAAGCGATTAATATAATATTTTTTCTTTTGATTGTATGACCTTGCTTGTTTTGTATTTCATCTGGTTTGTCTGTTATGTATTTCCCACATTTATCGCAAAATTTCGAATCATCGTCCAATAAATTTCCACAATGTTTACAGTACATAAAACATCCACTCCTTATTCATAAGTACAAAATTCTATATTTAAATCGGTTTTTCCCTCAATCCCAGGAACAATTCCACTTTCTGAGTACTGCCAAAAAGTAAACTGATATGGAGTTTGAGGTATTTGTTCATAATCCGCATACCATATTGGGTAATCTTTTAATTGTACCAAATCAAACATAAATGCTTCCCAATACATATTTGAATAGATCATTGGTTCAAAACCTTTTTCTTTTACTTTTTCACAAAATACAATCGTATTTTTGGTAAATTGTTCTCCGCTAATATCATCTGTTCTTGCAACACTATCTCTAATAAGTTCCGGATCAAATACTATAGGTAATTCCAATGTGATTCCTTTTAGTTTATCAAGCACAAATTCAGCTTCTTCCAGTGCTTCACTTTCATCAATTGCTTGAGAGAATACATAAACCCCCACGTCTAGTCCTGCATCATGAGCGCCATTAATATTATTATAAAATTCACGATCTAGATTTAAGCTTCCCTCAGTTCCATACCCTCTGTATGCAATCCTTATAAATGCAAATTCATATCCAGCTTCTTTTACTTTTTTCCAATCAATACTGCCTTGATGATGTGAAACATCTATTCCTTTTCTAATATAATATTTTTTATCTCCTTCATAACTTATTTGGTCGTTTTTATTTTTTAAATATTTCCATTCATAACTATGATGCGGAATGTTGTCACTGATCTCAGTTTCAAACCATTCTCCATAAGGATTTACAAATTTTAATATTTCAGTGTTATCTGTTGTTTTTTCTTCTCTTTCATCTTTGTAGTCGGTTGTTAAAGTGTCTTCTTGACCAACCATATCACTGTCATCAACACTCTTTGAATCCTCTCCAAGCATTTCACTGTTATCAACATTTTTTGTTGCTTTCAAATACTTCCCATCTTCTTTTTTCTTATTATTAATAAAGTATCCCGTAAAAGTTACTATACAAAGTATAATAATCAAAGAAAATGTAATTCCTATTTTTTTCATACTCTATACCTACTTCCACCAAAATTAGTATTTGTGAATTAAAGTTTACATTAATTCACAGATCCTTTATATTTTTTAATATGTATTACTCCACAACTTCTACTGCCATAGAATCCCCTCCTTCAGTAATAATAACTAGGTGTAGCTTATGTGGTTCTTTAGTAAATTATAGCACAAAATATGTCATATTGTAACCAATTTCACTTCCAGTCTTATCTAATATAATCGCCAATGTTCTCAATCCATTGCTTATTCCTTGATAAACATTATTTAATAGTAATGCCGTATTATAAACTCATAATGCTATAGCAACTCCATAAACGATAGGCTCAATTATAGACCAAATGTCATATATAGTGCTTCCAACATTGCATTAGTAATAGACATAAGCGGTTTCGACATTCTATCTTGTAGCTGTATTACAGTCATAATACTTGACATAATTTATCACCTCATTTCTTACACTAAAAAAGAGAGCTTGTAAGCTCCCTTTCTAATTTATTTTTTAATTAATTCATCTCCATCAAATATAAATGATTGTATTGATTCATCTGATTTATTTACTATAAATTGAAATTCACTTCTCAATTCTGCTCCAAATCCATTTTCTGAATCAACATATCCTTGTATTGTAATGGTTTCTTTATCCTTACCGAATCCCCACTCTGTAAT
>NZ_CBDLAM010000196.1:1879-6581 GCF_965301125.1 Anaerosporobacter sp.
CTCTGTAATATTGGGAAATTTCGCTGTTGAAGGTGATTTTAGAATGGATTTCACCTTATCCTCACATAATAATTGCCATTTTGTCATTTCATTTACGGTAAATAGAAAATCTTCTAACTTAGCAATAGCTTTACCTTTTTTATATAGATAATTACCTCCATAATTAAGCTGATACAATTTATACTTTTTATCAATATACATTATTACTTCTACACCATCTTTATAAATGCGATATCCTGTCTCGCCCTTTTTATGTGTTTCGTCTAGCATTATATCATGTACAATTGAATCCCATTCACTTATGCCACATTCTTTCAGTTTTTCTTCTATCGTTTTTCCTTCTTCATCAGTACAACCAACAACAGATTTTACAGTATCCTTTGTATTATATCTATCTGGATTTTTGATTATTTCACCAACACCGAACACTAGCCCAAATACAAACAAGACCAAAATCACCATTCCAATTCTAAAGCCAACTTTATTCGCATTATATCTTTGATTAGCAATTTGTGCTTCATTATCTTTATTTTCGCTAGATATAGGGAAACCACAATTTGGACATGCAGTGGCTCTTTCAGATATTTCTTTTCCGCATTCTGGACATTTTATTAAAGCCATTAATAATACCCCCACCAATTATTTTTTTGGTATATTATACTACAAATTTATGGTAAATTCTACTATTTCTTGCATTTCCCTTTTTGCTTTTCCTTTTTTTGTTCAGCTTTCTCCTTCAATCTTTACCTTGATAGATTCAATAACAAAAGCCTTTTCATTTTCTGTGGTAACATCAAATCCATTATTTTTTTAAACAAACATTAAAAGTTCTTATACTTATTTTGAAAGTTTATTTAAAGGTTATTGCAACACGAAATGCAACACAAAAAAATAAACCCTTGCAAATACAAGGGTTTTACAGTGCAGTTGACGGGACTTGAACCCGTACGAGCGCAATGCTCACTAGATCCTTAGTCTAGCACAATAAAATTTATTTATTCGTTGAATTTACTGTAGATTGGCATAAATACTATAAATACACATGGTTTAGTACCAATAGATTCGGTATTAAATAAACCAGTTTTATATATATAATATAATGACTTGGCTACATTTTTTGGCTACATTTTATTGTGTAGCCATTTAAATATATTGATTATAAATTCAACATAATTATTTACATATTTTACTATATATGTTATAATATATTTGCTTGAAGAAATATGTTTGAAGAGAATTTCAATAAAGGCACTTGCTCATGTAGCATGTGCTTTTTTTCATTTTATGTATCGAACTTGAATATTTTGGTATATAATAGTATACTATATACATTAAATTACAGGAAGGTGAGATTATGAAAAAGAGATATCTATCTAGTTTATTGGTGCTACTGATGTTATTGGCTTTAATTATACCTAGTAAAGTACAAGCTTATTCTCCTTGGATAAGTGAGACTAAAGTAAGTGTTTATAAAGGTGGAACGTACAATTTAGAGATATACGGTACAAGTAAAAAGGTTACTTGGAGCAGTACAGACAAATCTATTGTGAAGGTAAATAAAAAAGGTATTATTACAGGCGTTAACAACGGAAAAGCTAAAGTTAAAGCAAAAATCGGAAAAAAGACTTATAGCTGTACAGTAAATGTAAAAGATAAGGCAAAATATGATATCGATGTTAATGGTGAATACATTAAATTGACATACACTCCTAACTTTGGATTTTCAGAGTTTCAACCAGTTATAACATACTATGATAAAAAAGGTAAAGAACTAGGTAAAACTGAATTTACAAACTCTAAAGTTGCTACTAAAGGAATTGAAATGATAGATGAAAAAGAATTACCAGAATATGAATACTCGTACTATGAAATTACATTTATAACTGAAGAATAAGTATAAGGCGCTTGCTTAACAGCTTGCGCCTTTTCTGCTCTCTGACTAGGCCAATAACTTCTTAAGTGTTTCTACACCTACCTTGCCATCTTCTTTCCATCCTTGTTTAGCCCTATACTTATTTACTGCCTTGGTAGTGTTTGCTCCCCATTTACCATCTACAGTAATATTAGCTTTTATTTTACTATTCAAGGCTTTTTGGATCATCTTAGTGATAAGTGAATTCGTATTAGTAGAGCTGTAAGACTTAGCAGTCTTAGACACTCCTTTAATTTGAAAATGAGGACTATCAGGACTGGTTGTCCAGTTCGCTCCTGCTTCAAATCCATATTTCTGCATAATCGAGATAATCTTCTTAGTTTCACTATCTTTTGAATTCCAGATAGCAGTCATCTTACCATTTACTTCACGTTGTGGTACTACATCAACTGCATTACGCTGTGTATGTATGCTTGACTGTGTCCAGGTAACCTTAGTGCCTGGCATTGTTCTGCCTTGGCTATATAAGTAATTTTGCCTTACTTGGCTACGATATGTCTCAACAACAAGAGGATTAATACCAGCAGCTTTTATTTCTTCAAGTGCTTTGTTTAATAATATCTGACATAGCTCGTTAAGTTCAGATATGTCTCTACATTGATCTGTATTACCCATTTGTCTCACCGTCACTTTCATTTGTATTAGTCTTTGCATCTAACAACTTTTGTGTAATATCCAATCCAGTACTAAGGAATTTTGGTACATTACACCCCATCTCAATTAGATTCTCAATAATACTCCTAATCTCATTGATTATATAACTAGCTAGAGTAAACCACCCAAAGAGTTGTACGAATGACAAATTAATACCTAGCAAATCTCCCATCTGAATAAAGCAATAAGATATGAAAAAGGCTATCACAATAACTAACCAATAAAATACCTTTTTAACAATACCCTTTGCTCCAATGGCACTAGATTCATTATGTTTCCAGTACTTCGCTTTAATCCAGCCAGTCACATAATCTCCTACACTTAACACCAAGAATCCAACGAACAGAAACCAATACTGCCCAAATACCGCTGTTAAGAATGCTACAACTACTCCACCTAATACATTTGCTTTTTCTACTTTCATACTTATCCAACCTTTCCTTGTTGCGATATCTCAACAAAAAAGAGCCTTTCGGCTCATATTATTTTCAGAACGTTCACATAATCTTCATCAACGTTCCATAGTTACTACACAATTGAATGTTATTATTAATTTATCAAAGGAAGCTAATAACCTTTTTGATATAGATTGTTTTTTCATACCCTCCCCGATATAGGAGCCATGATGGCTCCTAATTTTTTGTTACTGTTCCATCGTTATTGACAATATAATTATCATTACTTAGATGTGAGTCAATATCATTCTTAAATTTTGAATACTTTTCAACTACTGCATTATAATTAAGCTTACCTAATTCAATTCTTCCTGCTAACCATTCTGCCACGAATTTTCACCTCCTACTGCATTACTAGATAGTCGAGTACCTCTTGTATATTATCTAGCTTTGCTTTTAATTCTGCGTTTTCTTGTTGTAGTTTGATTACTTCCGTTTCAATGTTAATTGGCTCTGAATAGGTTGGATTAACATAGAACCCTTTCTCTACTGTATAACAATATTTATTTGGTTGTAAATCATCTGGTATACTAAGAACCTCTGTTAATGAATACGAATCATCGATTACGTAGAACAGGATATCATTTTTGCCATCCATAATTGCCCATTTTTCTAGCATGGGTTCATCAAAAATTCCAAACTCTATGGTTTCACCGCTAAACAAAACTTGATTATTAATATCAACTAATATTTTCATTTATCCACCTCTATTCCTTAAAAACTATATCCAATGTATATTGTGTAAATGCATTACTAACAATCGTCCATGTGCTCAAATCGGATGAATATATTAGTTTGTCACTACCAACAGCATAATACTTAGCCGAATTTGCTACATATTCCAATGCCCTAATTTGAGTCGAACTAGATGAAAAACCAGCTGAACTCCAGGCTCCACCTTTTTGATATTTGTATATTCTGTAGTACCCAGAAGAATCCACACCGGCTAAAAGAAAATAGCCACCACCATATGTCATATCGATAGAACTTAGATCCCCCGTTAAATAATACGATTCAGTAAAGTTGGCACCATTATAAGAATAAGATAAGGTCTGAGCGTATGCTGCACCACCAATAATATACATACCATCACCATATGCCACATGGTAAGCATTTACGGTTGAACTGCCACTCGTATTTGTCCATGTTATTCCATCTAAAGAATACGCTGGGGTATTACCATTGGATAGGAATGCCATAAAACGGTCGTTTACAAACTTAACACTCCAATAAGATGATGATGTAGTAACTTCCGTCCAATTTAATCCATTATCTGTGGAATAATATATTGAATATTTGCCATTTGTCACCACCCATTTACCATTACCATACGCTATACCGTTAACATCAGTGAACGGAACACTAACTGAAGTCCATGTTATTCCATCTCCAGAACATAATAAATAGTAACCTCTACCTCCAGCCATAAACAAATCAGGAGATGCGGTAACCACTGATAAAGTAAAAGTAACACCTGTTGTAGCTAAAGTCCATGTTGTGGCGTAATCTGTTGAATACATAATTCCTCCAGTATCACCAACAGCCACAAGAGTAGGAACACTACTAGTCCAAAGCTTAGTGCTACCTAACCAAGCTTCCTTTATCTTATTACTGCCAAAATATATTTCTTTTGGTTTACTATCACCTATTTGTAATGTAG
>NZ_CBDLAM010000197.1:0-6472 GCF_965301125.1 Anaerosporobacter sp.
TAGCTAAATCCTATGCACATTATAAAAGTCTTTTAAATCTTTTTTCATATCCTCAGATAATCCTGTTTTCTTTATCCCTTCGATTGCTCCTTCTAGACCATAAAGTCTGTTAATACATGCCGATTCATCAATTTTTTGGATTCTTAACCATGCCTGTTTCGCACCAATATTCTTTAATTCCTCTTCTGTTGTAATTCCAACCATATTAAGTTGCTGTTCCACTACTTTACCTATATTGGGTAAATCCTTTAGCTTTTTATTACTCATTCTATTCTTTACTCCTTTTCCCTTTGATTGTATTATTATATAGTAAATTTTTCTTTTTTAATTTTAAAACAACCCATGATTGTATTTAATTTGCGCTTTCCCTATGTAAAATAGACCAATAACAAAGCTGTAAATAACCTTAACAATAGAATACAACATTTATTTCCATATTTCAATTAAAAAAACTACCGTAATTAGTAATTGCGATAGCATATATTGCAGAATAGAAAGTTAATAAAGCTTGGTTCTACTATAGTAGAACCTTAGAATCTTTGATTGCTAATAATCCTTTCTAACTCCATAACCTCAGCTTTTGATAAATCTTGTTCTTTTAAGTAGTCAACTATGAATTTACTAAGTGAACCACTATATAATTGATTAATTAAAGCCTTGGTCTCAATATTTTGTACGGTACGTTTTGATATTGACGCTTTACATATAAAACCTGGATCTTCGCGAACAATTGCTCCTTTATCAATGAGCCTTTTGATTACGGTATATGTGGTATTCTTTTCCCATCCTATGTACTCTTTAATAATCTTAGCAATGTCCTTTGCCGCAAGAGACTTGTTGGACCACAACAGTTCCATAATATTAAGTTCACCTTCGTGTAATCGTATTTCTTTCATCCTAATATATCCCCATACTTTCTATAATACTACTCTGTTCAGGTCTTTGTTAGGAAAGAATGAAAATCACGTAATACTTTAGACCTACTAAGAGCGTTTATAACAACCATATTCTACATGAATAGATAGTATTTGTCAAATATGTGGTTTCTCTTACATATATAGAATAAAGCAACAAAGAGACAAAACAAACTTGTCTTTTTGTTGCTTTTATTTACAAACTACTTCTTAACAGTGCTATTCCTATTTTCGTAGTTTCTCCAATAACTCTACAAAATAATCCGGTAAAGGTGCTTCGAATTCCATATATTCGTTTGTGGTTGGATGGATAAAGCCCAGAATCCTTGCATGTAAAGCTTGCCCTTCCAATTTGAATTTATCTTTTGATGGGCCATAGACATCATCTCCTACAAGAGGATGGGATATACTTGCCATATGAACACGGATTTGATGTGTACGACCGGTTTCCAGTGTACATTCCACATGTGCATATTGTGTTCCAAGATTTTCAAGAACTTTATAATGTGTTGTTGCATCTTTTCCATTCTTGTGATTAATACACATCTTCTTACGGTCAATTGGATGTCTTCCAATTGGTCCTTCTACTGTTCCTTCCATCGTAGAAAAGGAATTATAAACAATTGCTTCATATTTTCTTGTGATAGAATGTTCTTTTAATTGCTCAGCAATTGAAGTATGTGCTTTATCATTCTTACAGACTACAATAACTCCTGTGGTATTCATATCAATTCTGTGTACAATTCCAGGTCTTAATACACCATTAATTCCTGATAGATTGTCTTTACAATGATACATGAGGGCATTCACGATGGTACCAGAATAATGTCCAGCAGCAGGATGAACAACCATACCTTTGCCTTTATTAATTACAATAATATCATCATCTTCATAAATAATATCAAGAGGGATATCCTCTGGTTCAATGTCTAATGTTTTAGGTTGAGGAATTGCGATTGTAACCTCATCGTTTTTTACGACTTTATAATTTGCCTTCACTATTTTACCATTCACAAGGATAGCTTCATCTTTTAATAACGACTGTATATAGGAACGCGATAGATTAAAGTCCTCTAAGTTTTGACAAACATTGGTTAGGTATTTGTCGATTCTAATGTTTTGATCTGCATCCGTAACTATAAATGTTACAAGAGTATGATCTTCTTCGTATAAAACATCGGAATTATCAAATTCCATTACTTCTTTACTCAATTTATAAAATCCTTTCTCTTATATGAGTTAACTACCTAAGTAATATCTAAACTACTTGCTTTGTTTTGATAGAAATTCTAAATCTTCATCTTTGTAATAGAATAAGAAAAGTAAAACAAGTAAAATACAAGAAACTGTTACATAACTATCCGCAACATTAAATATTGGGAAATCAATTAATTCGAAGTAAAGAAAATCTACTACATAATTTCTGAATACACGGTCAATAAAGTTACCAATTGCTCCAGCTGATAAGAAAATCAAAATCCAATGAATTGGTTGATAGCGTTTCGTTTCAGGTAACTTAACATAAACGAATACAATGCCTATTAAAACTATTAAGGTAAACAATACGAATAACCAGATTTTATTTTGTAGTAAACCAAAAGCCATACCTCTATTTTCATGATAATGAAATTTAAATACGCCCTTTATAACATCAAATCCCTCGGTGCCTTCAAGCTTTGTCTTAGCTAAGATTTTAGTTATCTGGTCAAATGCAACTAAAAGTATCAACCAGAATAAACCTGTTATTTTCTTTTTCATTTAGGTGTGTTCCTCCTACAGTTTCATTATATATTCAAGTGCATCCACCATTTCATCATCTGTCACATCAGAATCTATAATTCCACAACCGATTTTTTCAAGTAAAATAAACTTGATTTTACCAGCTTCCATCTTTTTATCGTTTTTCGTAGCAGCTATAATGTCATTGACTTCTATACCAATAACTCCTACAGGTAAACCAAAAGATTGAATTATAGATATAGAATCCTTTAATTCTTCCATGGATAGCATGCCTCTTTTAGCAGACATATAGATTGCTGCAACCATACCAATTGCAACACATTGACCATGATACAATTTAAAATTCATTAATTTCTCAATTGCATGTCCAAGAGTATGTCCAAAATTAAGTAAAGCCCTCTCCCCTTTTTCAAGTGGGTCTCTCTCAACGACTTCTTTCTTGCATAGACAACTATGATATACCATTTCACTAAGTACTTCAAAATCATGATTCATAATACAATCATGATTATCCTTTAACCATTGATAAAAAGGAGCATCTTTGATATATCCATATTTAATAACTTCGCCCATACCAGAAGAGAATTGCTCTTTAGGTAATGATCTAAGTGTTGACATATTCATATAAACACATTTTGGCTGATGGAATGCACCTACCATATTCTTATAAGCATCAAAGTCAACGCCTGTTTTTCCACCTACACTACTATCCACCATAGATAATAGTGTTGTTGGTAGCTGAATAAAGCGAATTCCACGAAGGTATGTAGCAGCTGTATAACCAACTAAGTCACCAACTACTCCACCACCAAGTGCAAATAGAATGTCATTGCGATCGAATTTAGCTTTAATAAGATGTTCATATAGATTCTTAACTGTATCTAGAGTTTTATTCTCTTCACCTGCTTGAAAAACATAAGAATCTACATACGCCACATGTTCCTTCGAATACTTTATAACTTCTTCTAAATATTGCTCTGTATTAGAATCGCAGACAATGCAAACCTTTCGACTTAATAAATCAAGTTTATCTAATTCTTCCCCTAACTTTTCATATGAATTATGAAAAACGATATCATAACACCATGAATCATTGTAATTAACCTCTAGTCTTTTTTTCATATAATAAATTACCCCTTTCAATATTGAAATAGCCTTGCAGTATGACTGTCTGTGGTTTATCAATATTTGTACATAATAAGGAGGCTGTCGTTTTAGTAAATCTATAGCGACAGCCTATTCATTCCTTTAATCAAGATTAACTTCAAAATCTAAAAATTCAAATTCCGATTCCGAAGAAGTTTCGTTTTTTACCTCATCGTTAATAATATCAGTATCAGTATCAGGATTAATATCAGTTTCTGAAATTGTATCTGTAGTATCTGTATTAACCTCTGAATCATTATCTAACGTTGGAGCTGCTTCTTCAATAACTGTGTAATCGGAATCATCTATATTCGATACGTTGTCTGTATTTTCATCGTCTTCATCAATTGGGTTTGTATAACTTGTTTTTAATTGTTCACCATTCATAAGGGTTAATTCAAATGTAGGTGATTGTAATAATTCAATTTGAGCTGCAGCCAATTGTTTATACTGAACTTTGTAACTTTCATATTGTTGCGTAAGCCCTGTTATCATTCGGTTTATGTGATTAAGTTCATTCTGTGCATCAGCAAGAATGAAATCCACTTTGCCTTGCGCTTCTTTTTCTATAGCTTGTGCATTCTTTAATGCAGCTTGTCTCGTTTCTTCCGCAGTTTGTTCTGCAAGAACTAATGCTTTTTGTAATGTTTTTTCTATTGTTTTATAATATTGAAGTCTTTCATTCAAAACATTAATTTTATCTTTTAGTTCAACATCTTCTTTATATAATTTTTCATAACTAACTAAAATCTCACGCATAAATGCATCTACGTCTTTACGATCATAGCCAATCCCTGTTTTAAAACTTTTACTTTGTATCTCAATCGGTGTTAACATTACCCTACCTCCTAAATGTATTTCATTAATACGACAAAATATCGTCCTTTTTTTGTCTGGTTTTGTTGTTCTTGATAGATGAATTTCCCGTATCCTCTAACGGATACAACATCACCTTCTTTAAGAGTGTAACTGTTTGATTCAATTAAACGGCTATTGACAAATACTTTTCCAGCTGGGATCAAGTTACTTAGACTACTTCTAGAACCATTAAAGGCCAAAGAAAGTACAGCATCTAATCGTACTGAAGCTACAGTACCGCGAATCTCTTGAAACTGGTGCTTCATATTCATCATTAAGTCATCATCTTGTGTACATCTCACATCAGTATGTTTTATACGGGTAAGATTCTGAATGATATAATTGCACATCTTATCATTGCAGAATACATAGCCCTCTTTGTTTTCTATAATGATATCACCAATTGTATAACGCTCAATACCAAGGTTAAGCAGAGCACCTAAATAATCCCTATGTGTTAGGGCATCGCTAAACTTCGCATTACGTGGAGTTATCCTTACACAGTGAATAGGAAATGTTCTATCATAATCGTCAGTGAATTGATAGAAACAAACCATCTTACGTTCCGCACCCTCATAGCCACCATATAAATCCATTTCTACTGGTGGTAATTCTTTCTTCATTGATAATAGAAGACTTAACTCATTTAAATTCAAGAAGTCTGAATACGTAGTAAAACCTTTGTTATAAGTATTAAAAGCAAGTTCTTTTAATCTCTTACAGAGTAATTGTTCTTCTTTCGTCATCTTTATCCCTACCTCTTACGATTGATTTCATCATGACTTATATCTTTAAGTTATAAAAGATTGTCTGGAGAAACAATATAACAACTAACGCAATCATAGGTGATAAATCAATCACTTTCGTATTAAAAATAGAATGTTTTAACAAGAACCGTATCGGTGTCAATAATGGCTCTATAAGTGTTATTAGGAATTCTTTGAATTTCGCATTAAATGGGAACCAACTCATCATAAAATACGTAAATAAGATAATTTCTAATACGATAAAGAAAACATAAAGTGAATTTACGATTAAGTTACTCATACGACTCCTTAAAATTCTTTATTGATAGTTGGAACACCAAATCCATCATCAGGAACTAAATCAAGATAATCACCAGATATATCTACAGAATCAGGAGAAAAGATAAATATGTATATTGAAATTTGATGAAGTTTACCATTAATTGCATATACACAACCAGATATAAAGTCCATGATTCTTTGAGCTTCTATCGGATCAAATCCCTCAAGATTAACTACAGCAGCTCGTCCAGTTAGCAACATATCACAAATATCTTGTGACTCTTCAAACGAAGCTGGTTTCATAATACATACTTCAAGTCCTTTAGTAGTTGTTCTAATTGGTACTACTTTACTAAAACTTCCGCGTTCTCTTTCTAATCTTTGTGTACGTTCTTTTCTTGTCTCCGAAACTGGTATCTGAAGTTCTTCATCATCTCTGTCCTTATTGATATAAGAACGGGTTGAAGTTTTTTCTGAGCGTGTAGATTTTTCAGATCTAGATATGGTATTTTCATTCATATCATCTCGTCTAGGTCTTCTCCTATCTTCACGTGGTTCTTCATTTTCTTCATAATCATTTACGTAATCATCATATTCATCATCTTCTCCTAGTTTTAAGTAACCAAGAAAATTTTTCAATATATTAGCCATATGACATATCTCCTATCTTTATATTGTATAATCACGTTCACCAAAGATTCCAGTGCCTACACGAACCATGGTTGCACCTTCTTCTATTGCAACTTCATAATCATTAGTCATTCCCATGGATAGTATCTTCATATC
>NZ_CBDLAM010000198.1:0-6305 GCF_965301125.1 Anaerosporobacter sp.
AAAAACAGACCTCCAATCGTCAGATTTTGGTCTAACTTTTGGGGGTCTGTTCAAAAACCAAGGTCCTTTTATGATTTACCTACTTCACAACAATATTATAGATTCTACCTTTAACGTAGATTTCTTTTACAATATTTTTTCCTTCTACTGCTGCTTTTACAGCATCAGAAGCGTAAACTTTTTCTTTCACGCTATCTTGTTCTTCATCTTTATCGATAGCGATAGTAGCTTTCACCTTACCATTTACTTGGACAGCAATTTCAATTGTAGATTCAATTGTCTTTGCTTCATCCCATTCTGGCCAAGTTGTTTGATACAATCTTCCTCCGTAGTTCATCATATCCCAAAGTTCTTCTGTCATATGAGATGCTACTGGATTTAATAAGATTAATAAAGTCTTGAACTCCCCTCTTGTAATCTTACCAACTTTATATACATCGTTAACAAATGCCATCATTGCTGCAATTGCTGTATTGAATTTAAGATTTTCGAAATCTTGGCTGACTTTCTTAATTGTTTGATGCATCTTAGTTTCTAATTCTTTGGAATATTCTTCCCCATCTACAACCATATCTTGAAGTTTCCAGATACGCTCTAAGAATCTTCTACAACCTTTAACACCTTCTTGAGACCATGAAGCACTTAATTCAAATGCACCTATGAACATTTCATACGTACGAAGTGTATCTGCACCAAATTCATCTACGATATCATCTGGGTTTACTACATTTCCACGAGATTTTGACATCTTCTCGCCATTCTCACCAAGAATCATACCATGTGAAGTTCTCTTCATATAAGGTTCTTTCGTACTTACTAGACCTTGATCGTATAAGAATTTATGCCAGAATCTTGAATAAAGTAAATGAAGTGTTGTATGCTCCATACCACCATTGTACCAATCTACTGGCATCCAGTAGTCAATCGCTTCTTTGCTTGCGAAAGCTTCTGTATTAGTAGGATCGATATAACGTAAGAAATACCATGAAGATCCAGCCCATTGTGGCATTGTATCTGTTTCTCTCTTCGCTGGTTTTCCACATTTAGGACAAGCCACGTTCACCCAGTCAGTCATATGAGCAAGTGGTGATTCCCCATTATCTGTTGGCTCATATGTCTCAACTTCTGGAAGTTGTAAAGGTAATTCGCTCTCTGGAATTGGAACGTATCCACAACAATCACAGTGAACTAGTGGAATTGGTTCTCCCCAATATCTTTGACGTGAGAATACCCAGTCTCTTAATTTGAAGTTTACTTTTTTCTGTCCAATACCTTTTTCACCAAGCCATTCAATCATCTTAGCTTTTGCATCTTTAACTTCCATTCCATTTAAGAAATCAGAGTTAACTAATTTTCCTGTTGCTGTATCAGTAAATGCTGCTTCCTGAACATTACCACCTGCTACTACTTCGATAATTGGAAGATCAAATTTCTTAGCAAATTCCCAGTCACGTTCATCATGTGCTGGAACTGCCATGATTGCACCTGTACCATAAGTCATTAATACATAATCTGAAATCCAAATTGGAATCTCTTTACCATTAACAGGATTGATTGCTGTAATTCCTTCGATACATACACCTGTCTTATCTTTTGCTAATTCTGCTCTCTCGAAATCAGATTTCTTAGCAGCTAATTCACGATATTCTACAATGGCATCAAAATTCTTGATTTCTTCTTTGTATTTATCAAGTATTGGGTGTTCTGGTGAGATTACCATGTAAGTTGCACCAAATAAAGTATCTGGTCTTGTTGTGTAGATTCGCAAACTATCTTCTCTTCCTGCTAATCTGAAGTCAACCTCTGCACCTTCACTACGTCCAATCCAGTTTTTCTGAGATACTTTAACTCTGTCAATATAATCAACTTCATCAAGATCATCGATTAATTTGTCAGCATATTCTGTGATTTTAAGCATCCATTGACTCTTAACCTTTTGAACAACTTCACTACCACAACGTTCACATGCACCATTTACTACTTCTTCGTTTGCTAGACCTACCTTACAAGAAGTACACCAGTTAATTGGCATCTCTGATTTGTAAGCTAACCCTTGTTCGAATAATTTAAGGAAAATCCATTGTGTCCATTTATAATAGTTTGGATCTGTTGTATTGATTTCACGATCCCAGTCAAAGGAATAACCAAGATTTTGTAACTGGCTCTTAAAATTAGCTACGTTTCTCTTAGTAACTTCTTTTGGATGAATGTGATTTTTGATTGCATAGTTTTCTGTTGGAAGACCGAATGCATCCCAACCCATAGGATATAATACGTTATACCCTTGCATTCTTCTTTTTCTTGCAATGATATCAAGAGCTGTATATGGTCTTGGATGACCTACATGAAGACCTTGTCCAGATGGATAAGGGAATTCAACTAATGCATAGAATTTTGGTTTTGAATAATCGTCTCCTGCACGAAAGGCTTTCTCTGTTTCCCAGATGCCTTGCCATTTCTTCTCAATCACCTTTGGATTGTACGTAACTGACATGATATTTCCTCCTTATAATAAAAAAACCTCTTCATCTCTAATCTAGAGACGAAAAGGTATTATATACGTTTCGTGGTACCACTCTAGTTCAGCCTGTCTTATAAATTGACATTCTGCACTCATTATCTATAACGGGATTTCCCGCCTTGACCTACTTAGTAAAGTTATCTAAACAACGTATTGTAATCAATACGGTTCAATCAAGGAACTCCTAGGCGAGTTGGGAGCTGCATGCTACTGTCTTACACCAACCGACAGTTCTCTGAAAACATCAGTACTCTTACTACTCCTAATCTTTGTTCTTACAGTATTCACATTAAAATTTATTGTATAACATACCTTGGAATATTGTCAAGGGCGTTTTTTCTATCCTATAATATTTCTTTAATGACATTCAATTTCAACTTCTTGGTTATCTCAATTGCTTCTAGTACACTGGAATCCCAGATTTGATTTGGTTGATGAGCATCTGCTCCAACAATCACTCGTATATTCGTACTTGCTACTTGCTCCCAAAATCTTTGGTGTGGATAAGGATGTCTTTGCCCATCTGGATAATCCTTAATTCCTCGACGTATTCCATTGGCATTATATTCAAGTATATAGTCATGTTTAACTGCTGCATCAATAATAATATCTGTAGCTCTACTACAATTATCATCCCATGCATATTTTCCTATGAACATTAAATCCGGATGTACTACCATATTAAAATATCCTGTTTTCATCCCCTCTACTATTGCTTGTGCGTATTCTATGTATGTATCCGTAGATGGCGCAGAAAATATGTTTTGTATCTCACCATTCTTTTTATGATAAAAATGTTCACCTAATAGTAAATAATCGATTCGATCATCTGCAATAAGTTTTTCATAGTAGTTATTATATTCCGGAAGGTATTCTATCTCAAGTCCCTTCAATATCCTTAGTTGTGATTGATATTTGCTTGCATATTCCACCATAGAATTTAAATACTCATCTAATTCTTCATATTTCATTCGACAACCAAAATCATAATCTGGAAATGGTCCGTGATCGGAAATTCCTAATATATCCAACTTGTTTTGAATTGCAGATTGAATATATTCTTCATCGGTACCAAATGCATGCTGACAACGTGGCGTGTGTGTATGGTAATTAACTTTCATTGTTTTTCCTCCTTATATTTATCTGTTATATTATCTAGCAAGAAATCTATTAAACAAATACTATCATATATTGTTAAACAATCAAGAATAGTCCAATGGGGAGTGTACACACTCCCCATTGAAACCTAATATTATCTTACCATAAAATCACAAAAACGTCTATTTGCCAGAACATGAAACTATCTATCTCAGAAGTTTAGATATTTCTCCATAATGCAATACATACAACTCATGCAAAGCACGTGTTATTGCCACATATAATAATTTGGCGTCTGCATCTGTATTCTCATAATTCCTTGTATCTGGATTCCATAGTATTACCGTATCGAATTCAAGTCCCTTCGTCATATGAATTGGCAATACCATAACACCATTGGTAAATACAAGTTCCTCTATATCCTCTTTCCAAGGTTCTACTTCTATCTTATCCTTAAGTGCATCGTATACTGTCTTTGTTTCCTCAACCGTTCTGCATATTACAGCTACTGTATCGTACTCTCGTTCTTTTATATTTTTAATACAAGAAACCGTTGCCTCTACATTATCGTTAAAATTCAATTGCTTCTTTACCATAACAGGCTGTCCATGTCGAATAACTGGATCAATGGCATAGGTCTCAAAGGAGCATTTCGCTAACACTTGACTGGCATAGTTAGAGATTTCTACGGTATTGCGGTAACTCTTAGCTAAGGAATAGAATGGGTCCTTACCAGGTGTAAACACTTCCTCACGTAACTCTCTCCAATCGTTCATACCTGTATCATAATGGATATTTTGTGACACATCTCCCATAATGGTAAAAGTACAATCAGGAAAGAGTTGTTTTAGAATTCCATAAGCAATTACACCAAAATCCTGAGCCTCATCTACTACAATATGCTTTACATATTTGAAATCTACAGTGTCACTTAATGCCTTCTTAATATAAGCTATTAAACCAAGATCATATAAATCAATCTCTTTTTCTGCAAAGGCTACCTTGAGATGTAGTAAACTTTCTATATTTTCAGGTAGTTTTACATCTGCTGCCTCATACTTTTCGTAATTCACATATAAGTCTTCTAAAAACTCTTCATATACATGATAAAGGTCAATCTTCCCATTCTTCTTACCAAAGTAATCCTTATATAATTTACATTCTTGTTTGATTACACCTTTCTCTTCTCCAAGAATTTCGTTTATATTCCGAACCTTTGTTAATAGTCTCTTGTTCAGCATATCAATTTTCTCTTGATAAGAATATCGTTTAAATGTCAGCAAGAATTGTTTAATCTCCTTCGTTGTATATAAGGTTTTTCCCTTATAAATAATCTCTTCCATTGGTATATGTTTGAAGATATATTCTTCTAGACAGAGTTCTAGTGCCTTTAACAACTCTAAGGATCCTTTAAAACGCTTACAGCCAGATTCTATCTCGCTATTGCTGGTCATACGCGCTTTCTTAAATGCATCTGTCATCTTATAGCCCTTCTTCTTTGAAACCTCTTTTTCTATAAGACCAGAGAAGAATTCTTGCATGGTTAGCTGATTAATATTATAGACATCTAGGTTTGGTAGTACTCCCGTAATGTAATTCAAAAGCATCTTATTACTTCCTATTATATAAAACTCATCTGGTCGAAACTTTTCCTTGAAGTTATATAAAATATACGAAATTCTATGCATTGCGACGGTAGTCTTTCCACTACCCGCTACACCTTGTACCACTATATTATGCCATGGAGTATCACGTATAATATCATTTTGTTCCTTTTGGATAGTAGCGATAATTTCTCCGAGGACCGCTTCTTTGTTCTTGCCTAGGTACTTGGTAAGAAATTCATCATTTGCTATAACATTGGCATCGTAGAAATCTTTTAAAACGCCTTCGCTAATCTCAAATGTTCTTTTAAGTCCTAGATCTACATAAATAGTCTCTCCAAGCGGTGACGGATATGAACTCTCTCCAATATCACTATCATAATACACACTGGCAATGGGAGCTCTCCAGTCAACAATGAGAATCTCTGAAGGACTTTTCATTACTCCGTTCTTCCCTATATATAATGAAAACTCTTTTTCTTCTCCATGCTCTGTATAATCGATTCTTCCGAAATAGGGCTTATCCTTTGCCAATAAGTTCTTTCGTAAACTCTTTTCTGCTTGTGATTGTAAATCCATTCCTACGATTAATTCGTTATGAAGCTCAGGGTTGTCCGATCGATAATTATCATACATTTCCTTTGTCTGTTCCCTCATCTGCTTAACCTGAACAGTTAACACATCAATGTTCGACTCGATTACTTCTTCACAACTTGATAGATGTGCTTCTTCCTTCTTCCATTCTTCTTTGTTCTCTACCTCCATCTCTTCTAAACTGCTGCTTTTTGCCATACCATTGTTCATTACTCCTGCTCCTTTCAATTGAGAAAATGTAATTCCGAAACTCTTTGAATACTATGGTTATCCACGCATAAGAGCTTCTAAGAAAGTTAGCGGAACATAAGTGATTAATAATCCTAAAGACTTTACTGGGTGATTACTATCATACACGCGTTGCAAAAATAATACTAGACTTTTATTCTAATATATGGTAAGCTATATACTGAAGTTTACCTTAAAAACAGGTTTAAAGAGTCAGAATATTCTGACTCTTTATTGATGCTTGTTTAGCTTTTTAATCT
>NZ_CBDLAM010000199.1:0-5482 GCF_965301125.1 Anaerosporobacter sp.
TGTAAATTCATCGTATTATTCATATAGAATTATATGTTAAATAGAGGGTAATTCTCGCAAATTAATATGAAATTAAGTAAGCGTTCTCTCAAGCACACATTAAAAAAAACGTCAACGCCAGTATAATAAATTTACTGGTGTTGTGACGTCTTTAAGTTTCTACATTTCTCTGGTAACTTTTCTGACCACGGAAGCAAATCATATACCTACAACATATGGTTCATCTGAATCAGCTCGAAGACATATTCGAGATAATACAAAGATTTTAGGTTGTTTGCAATTGCTTTCTGTATAACATATAAAATGATTCAGACCGTAGTTCTATTAAAGTTCCCTTTCTATCAAAATCATTTCAAATTAGTTATGTAATCTAAATAATGTAGCAAATAACCAATAATAATACAAACAGTTTTTTCTCCATACATCAAGCCGCTTTTTCCGAACAAAAAATTCGTCTTCATCTATAGCTGCTACGTATGATAATCGATTACTTAAATTCCCTTCATATATAACATTCTTAGATAGCATCGTTTCTAATTTATTAATGGTGATAGTATTGTCTAACTCTAATAACTCTAACATAAAGCTAATACACGTATGGGTATTCGGAAGCTTAACCTGTTTCTTCAATGGGTAAGTTAAAACAGACAAAATATTATACCTTGTCTTAGTTTTTCCATAGTAATCAAGCTTTTCCTTGATCCTCTCATAATGTTCATCATCTACATCATACTGGCATATCTTTATCGCGATATCTTTTCCCTGGCATAAATAACGATTCGAATACTCTGGACCAAACCCTCCAAGAAGGGATTCGTAATAATTATATCTAGCAAATGAATAAACCTCAGATATATATGGTTCATGTGAAAATGCTACATGATTATATTTTCCTCTCGTGAAAAACCGAATTAATTTTCCTGATTTGAAATTTGACGCAATAAACACAATATAAATTTTTTTCATCTTCATCGTACCTTACATAATTTTCATTAGAACTCCATAATAATGCAAAAACATAAAATTTTCAATACTTTACTCTAATTTTTATTTTATTTCTAAAGGTAAGATAAAGTGAAGTACTGTAAGTAACTCATTCCGACCTCCTTTCAACAAAAATGGACTGATACGGAGAAATTCTCACATATCAGTCCTAACCATATAGTGTTTTCTTTTCACAATCGAATCTACATATTAAAATTCCATCTTATGTGAGATATTTTCACATTTATTTGAACGAATTGTTTTCCAAATCGTAGGAACTCCTCCCACCAGTGAAAATAGATAAAGTAAGAGTAGATTTTCTATAAAAGCTGACATTTCAACAACAGAACTGTCCCCTGCCGCTTGAAAAGCAGTAGCTATATCCACCTCATAAAATGACATAATACTAACGGCCCAGTCTAACCGACATCCCATGTAAATCATAATGAATATCATAAAGCAGGAAACAACAATTCCAATACCACCAAGTCTTCCAGCCAGACGCTCATAGCCTTTTAATGTACAAATTGCCATAACAAATCCAGAAATAGCAGCAACATATCCTAATTGTCCAAAAATGATGATAGCAATCACTCCCGCTATAGAGCCTATTAATGCACCAACAATCCCAGCTGCTACATTCTCTCTCTGCTTCTTTTCTGTTTCTTGTATTTCTGCAGAATATGTATGTGCATTAAAACAGCTGGAACATGTTATTACTTCTGTCCCATTTAGAATATATGTATTGATATCTTCTTTTCCCCCACAAGCTTCACAACAGTTTTCATAACCTCTTAACTGCAAATATTCTATAACTACATTCATTGCTGTTACAATTTTTTCTATGCATTTCGCTTTTGTGCGTCCCGGAGTAATAATAAATGAAACGCTATATTGAGATACATTACAAGCACCCAGAACACTTTGCTCCTTAGTAAATTGAATAAATTCATTTTTCTCTGGAGCGTTTCCATTACAGGACACTGAAAAGCTCAGCAAAGATTTATACGAATTATCAGTCGTTCTTAGACAAATATCATATCCTAGTTTTCTTCCAAAAAGTATTCCTGTACCTTTATCAACCTGTAGCCCGGTTTTTAATGCCAGCTCTTCTAATCTCTTGCTTGACAATTTGCTTATCAACATTCTAAATCCTCCCAAATCGACAATAATGATCTATAAAGTTAGACAATAATTAAACGTGTTATTAATAGTTTGTAATTTCACTTAACAATCCTCTATATTCACTAAATAGACCTTTTTTTTAAAAAATTGTATATTTTTATGAAACAATTCTAATTCATTCATCACTATTCGTCAAGTATCTTTTTCTTCTTCCAAAGTTTATATGACTGACAAAATAAATAAAGCTCACTAAGACAGAAATCAGCTGATATCTTGGTTATTGTTTTAACCTTGATATCAGCTCTGTATTACCATTATTTCCTTTTTTCTTGAATCTCCTTAGTTATTTTTACATCTTCAATTAGTATATGATTAAATACCCATGACTGCATCATCTCTTTTATCTTCTTTAACTCTTGAAGTGGATTTTTCCCTAAAGCAGGACAATATATATTCATAATATACTCTTTTAACTTCAAATGTTTATTTACATGATTCTCATAATCAGAATAATCATATTGACGCATTATAGCTTCTTCTGAATAAAAATGGTAAGAAACATACTCTCTTAGTTCGCACACAATACTTAAAAGCTCATGCACTTGAACCCCAATACATTCTCTAACAATTAACTGTTCAATATTCCTTCCTATTTGAAAGATCTCTTTATGCTGTTGATCAATTAATTCATCTCCTGTTTCCAATTCCTTAGACCAATCAAATGTAAAATCAAACATTACCTACCTCCAAAAATGTATCTATGTACTTTCTATATTTTTAATTCAAAATAATCTATTAAACCTTTGAGATTTTCGGCTTGTGCTGATAACTCTTCGCTTATTGCCGCACTCTCTTGTGATGCAGAAGAATTAGATTCCACTATTGCTGTTATCTGCTTAGTACCCTTCACTAATTCTTCAACAACATCTCTTTGATGATTATTATCTTCTAATAACTCAGAGGTTATTTGCATTGTATTTCCTACAGAGATTGTAATTTCTTCTAACGCTTCTGCAGTATGATTTACCATCTCTTGCCCTCTCTCTATATTTTCAAGACTTATCTGAATTATATCCTCTATCTCTTTTACAGTTTTCGAACTTCTATTTGCTAATTCTCTTATTTCATTTGCTACTACAGCAAAACCTCTACCAGCCTCTCCAGCTCGTGCAGATTCAATTGAGGCATTTAATGCAAGTAAATTTGTCTGACTCGCTATATCATCTATCGCTTTTAATACTTTCGAAATTTCTTGGCTTGATGTACTAATATCATTCATCGAAACCAGCATTTCTTCCATAACCGTCATTCCTTTATCTGCCTTCTCTTTAGCCTCACTTGAAATTTTGCTTGTCTTATTAACTTTTTCCACAGTAGCATTTATTGTTTCTGCAATCTCTTCTGTGGATGAGATAAATTCTTCTATTATACTAGCCTGTTCCGTAGCTCCCTGCGCTAAACTTGTAGCTCCATGAGCTATTTCCTCAGCCCCATTACTTACCTCTCCAGCTGAAGTACTGATGTTTATCATTGTACTATTTATCTTATCTATTATATGTATTAAAGCTTCTTTAATCGGAAGAAAATCTCCAATATAATCTTGCTGTGGTACTACAGTTAGCTTACCCTGTGAGAATTGATATAACACCTCTTTTATATCTTCAATATAATTTATACTTGTTTTATAAAAAGAACTTATTCCTTCTACTAAGACATCTAGTTCATAACTACTTTTAGATATATAACTCATGTCGCTCCGTAAATCACCATCCGAAATTTTCTCTAGCTGTTCTACTATATCTTCAATAGGGGAGATAAACTTCTTGACAAAACGTGAAACAACTATAGTACAAATTCCTAACCATAAAATTATCCTTATTATACATTTAACAACTAGGTAGATTACTTCGTTTATCATATGTTTAATCGGATAGTTGACAATTAAATTCAACGAGGTATCTGGTATGGATTTTAGTTGGCTATACACGTAGTCTCCACTTTCAGATTTAATAATCTCTATACTGTTTTCTTGATGTTGTATAACTTTACTATAATCACCCACATTACCAATGTTTAATATGTTTCCTACTGTAGGTTCATACTCATCTTTAGGATGCGTTACTATCTCACCATTCTCTGTAATAAGTATTGCATATCCCCCTTCTTCGTCTTGAAGACCTTGAATTACATGTTGCAGCGCTTCAACAGTTACATCCATCCCTATAACTGCTTCTACTATACCCTTCTTTGTGATCTTCTTTGAAAGACTTACAACCATTTTACCTGACTGAACATCTAGATATGGTTCACTAATATAGACATCTTCTGACTCACTCCCACCTATATACCATGGTCTTTCTAGCACGTTAAACTCCTTATCTGGAACCCAACCAGTAGAATCAACATACTCACCATTACTCTTACCCATATAAATCGCCATAACATTTTCTATTATTGTACTTTGCTCTATTAAATAAGATTGTAATTGATCAAGATTATTTACTAAATTCACTATCTCAACTTCCGAGGCTAACATACTTACCAAAAGCTTTTTCTCATCAATCCACCTTGCTATTTTTTCAGTTCCAAGTTCAGCATTTATTTCTATGTACTGTTTTGCTTCCTCATTGGCATTCGTATAAGCTTCACTCATTTGCATAATACTCATTGTTATTATTATAGCTACCAATAATGTACCAAAAATACAATAAATATGTTTTTTTAATCTCCATTTTTCTTTCATCTTCAGTCAAAACCTCATTTCTTTTTACTCCTAAAGTTTAACGGCATGTCAAAGTCTTTTATAATCTTGACAATTGATTATTCACATTTTATAATATGACAAAAATCATTACAATAATGTCACTTTATTTGTCACCTCTTAAACAAAGTGACAAAGTGGTGACTGACAGGGAGAGCTTTTATATGCATCTTATTGGCTTTGGATTTCTTATTGATTGCTTACAGATAAGAGCTCAAGAGCTTGCGAATTATATTAATGTTGACAAATCATTAATTAGTAAATGGAAATGTGGCGTAAGGAAAATTGATACTAATTCAAACTATTTCAACAAAATAATAGACTACTTAATTATTAAAAACTCTGAATCTGCAACTAAAGTATTAGAAAATCTTTTTGATTTTGATGAGGACGTATCGAACGATATTTTACAAGAAAGACTTAAAAGATTTATAGTAAATAATGAGTCTCCTAATAATTATAATAACTATATTGATCATTCTCATTCATATATTGCTTCCGTACCGATTTATAATGGTAGTAAAGCTAAAAGAATTGCAATATTAAAAATGCTAGATTTAGCACTAATGGAACCAGCAGGTCGATTGATATTTGTATATGATGGTGTACTAG
>NZ_CBDLAM010000199.1:5492-6247 GCF_965301125.1 Anaerosporobacter sp.
CTTTTAAATATTCTTTGCATATTTTAAAAAACAAGATGGTTATTTTCGGAAGTGCAGCGAATGTTGAAAACTTATTTACAGCGAATACTGCTAAGCTTCATAACTTTGCAGCCATTTATAATGATCCTATCTCAATAACAGCTTATACACAAATGGCTATTTCGATAAGAGAAAAATCAAATAAAGTATTTAGAGATATAAAAAAAGACAAACTTTTAAAAACAATCACAGGTATAGGAAATGATAAATTAAATACTCATATACATTACAATAATAACACTTCAATATATTATTTTAATCATTATCCAGATTTTACATTAATGAGTTATGAATTATTCACAGAAATTGTTAAGCAATCTTATGACTCGATTTCGCAACAGGAAGAATTAATAAATTATTATAATCAGAAAAAGAGAATATTTAAAGAACAAATAAAGCATGGGAAAGTTATACATTTTTATCCGTCTTCATTATTAATTACACTTGCTACTGAAGACGAATTCCTATTAGGACTAGACGATTGTATCATTAATCCTAAACTTTTCTTAACGAATAATCAAATCAAAAAATTTTATTTTGATATTATATACTTACTAAAAACCGAACCTAATTTTCATATTTGCTTAAATTCTAATGCTTTTATATCTTCTCTCAGTTCTACTCATGGTTGCATTTTACAGAATAATTTACTATTTCTTTTTGCAAATAAAAATATTCGTAGATATTTTTTTAGTACAAATCCAACTTTACTAGAA
>NZ_CBDLAM010000200.1:0-6159 GCF_965301125.1 Anaerosporobacter sp.
TTTGTTTCCGTTTTGTCTTTCGACATTACTGTGTACTAAAAGTACATATATTTTTTGAAAATCTTATTTCGTATCACCTTGTGATACGATTGGAATTTTCAGGGTTGTTTCACTGTTTAATTTTCAATGTTCTTTCGCTGTACAAGCGCTTTGGCGTGTCAGCAAAATTGATTATATCACTATCCAAAGACTATGTCAACAACTTTTTTCATCTTTTTTTATTTTTTTAAATAATTCTAATAATTCGTTATATTTAGACGATATTAAAACAATAAAGTTCTGTACGTAAATCTCTGTACGATAACTTATTATTACTTGAAATCTTATTAATATACTAAAAAAGGAGTTACCGTAGTAACAAATTAAAGAAGTAAGTTACTTCTTAAAAAATAACTTACTTCTTAACTGGTTATACGATAACTCCTAAATATTCAATTTGTACGTTCAAAGCTATAATTTTACCTAAAATAAAACCTTAACAATATTAGTTATATAGCCTAATAATAAATTATTATTATATAAACAACTTAAAAACTGACTTTCTTGAATCAATTCGTACAATTTTTGTGAGGTTTGTGTACTACTGAAAGCGGTCAATACAATACACAACACCCAGATTACTAGTAACCCTTCAAGTAATCCTACCAATAATCCTGCGGTCTTATTAAGTCCATTAATAATTGGTAGCTTACTAATTATATTCAATGCACCACATACGATAACCAATAAAACTGTTACAACTAAATAAGTGATAAGAAATGATATTGCATTAATTACAAGTGTTGTTATATAGCCATTCACATATTCTTTAAAAGTATCTACTTGTAAAGCTTTATATACTTCAGAGTTGCTTTTGTTCTCAAGTAAGTTCTTTTTAATAGATTCTGGTAATGATAACTTATTAATAGCTTCTACCTGTTCTGATACTGTTGTTTTATCTTTATCTTTCACTTTTAATTTAACAACATCTTCTACATGATCATTGATATTGTTATAGAACTTTTCATTTGACCGTAATGCTTTACTAACATAAGGACTTATTGCAGACGATAAAACGATTGCAATAATAATTGAAAATATTGAAAATATTGTTTTAATAAAACCAGTTTTTCTCCCCTTTAAAGCAAAAGCTACCAAAACAGCTGCTACTGCAATCACTAACCAATTCACTATTTCTAATCCTCCACTAATTTAATATGATCAATGTTCTGATCATTAATCAATATATACTCATCTTTATCGTTACTTGGCATAATACTTACAATTGGAGTCTTAAGCGTATACTTAAATTTTAAATTTCCATCTGTCTCTATGATTCGAATCTCTGTCTCCGAATTGAATATTATGTCTTTACCTGACATTTGAACTGATTCATAATCAAATGTGATATTCTTCGTAAGAACTTTTTTACCCTTCAAATTGTATAGCAATAGTTGTCTTTTACCTTCTTCATCACTATTTTCACTAATAAACCCAAAATATTCATTAGTATAAAACATACTCTTTATCTCTGTATCAAACGTTACTGTAGCAATCTCTCTTGGTATCTCGAGTATCTCATAAATTGAAAAACCTTTATCTGAACATAATAAAACTGTATTGCTACCTAAGAATACAATGTCATGTACAACTGTTTGTTGAAATGGTATGGCTCCTACTAAATGATCCTCATAGTTATCTCCAACTTTAGTATAGTTATAAAATCCAATATCTGTTTCTAACACACCGTTTTCAACTCTTACATATGAACAGACCATCTTTTTTGCATCATTTGACATTACTACATCTATTGGATACCCATTATCCTGCACTGCTGTCTGCTTCCCTACTAGTTTTGTGCCAGTAGCAGAGTCATATAGCAATATCTGATTATAATCATCCCCTTCAACTGTAACACAAAGCACTCCTTGCCGTGATATACACACATCAATAATTGGAAGCGTCGTAGTTAGCGTATATGTAGTCCCTTTGCTGTCGAATGAATAGGCCTGTTTTCCTCCAATATCTGCTACTGCAACATATCCTTCACATATAACTGCTTTGGGATTTTGCATATCATAAGATGCATTCCATAATACTTTACCATCAGCTGATAATGCAGATATACCATCTCGACTATATTTTATAAGTTTGTTATTATAACTCATATATTGTACTGTGTTACTATCTTCTCTTGCTTTTGAATTTAGAACTTCATAACTATTGTAATTTTTTGTAAGAAATCGATTTAAAAAATAAAATCCAACTGCCAATACAGCAATACATACAAGTGCAATAATAATTGCTCTTCGTTGTCTATACTGCTTCATCTTATTTTCAAAAACAGAAGCATCTTCTTTATCTTTTTTCTCCACTCGAATACCCATGCATATCTCAATTCATCTTGTGACATTGCCCTAATATATACGTTGAAAGATAGGCGTTGCATGGCTCCTTTCCTAAATTTCAAAGCTCTTTCAACACTTCTCATCTTTGTTTATTACAAGGATTCTTGTAATACAACTCACGCTAGATATTATACCTTATTTTGTCTTTATAAGCAATACAAGGAATTTCTATAATAATAAGGAGTTGTTACAATTTGCACTAGTAGCAACTTGCAACAACTCCACTCATTTATTTATATTCTGGAATTACTATTTCTTGCCCTTCATAGATTAAATCTTCATTTTCAATATTATTAGCTTCCTTAATCAAATCTACACCTTTAATTGTTCCATACATCTTAGTACTAATCGATACTAAGGTATCCCCCTTTTTAATGGTATACTTATTACTTGTTGCCATTGTTTGTTCATTGGATTCCTTGGTAGTTTCTTCGTCTTTTGTCTTATTTTTATCAGTATTTTTCTCCTTTGTAGAACTATCTTCATTGGACTTATCAATAGATTTATCATTGGATTTGTCATTGGATTTGTCATTGGATTTATCCTTTGAATCATCTTTGGTTCCTGTTTCTCCTTTGGCTACCTCATTTTCTTCAATCATAGCTTGTACATCTGCATTATCTATAGTTGAATTTTCTGCCTCAGCATCGGTTTCATTATTTCCTTTCTCAATCACAGAAGGAACTGTTTCCACCTGCGTTACCCCAGAAGACGTTTCTTTCTCATCCTGTGTATTTGAGACTCCATCTGATAATACTGCTATGGAATCTGCCGTATCTTTCATATTATCGTAATTACTTACCATAGTCGCTCCAATTACAAGCACAACAACAGCAAGCAAGGAACTTGCCGTATAAACTAGCGGCATCATGCTCTTTTGCTTATTTGCATCATTTTTGGCTTCAATAACTTTCCTAATCTTTTGAGTTGCAAGATCCACATACCCATCATCGCTGCTAACATGTTCTTTATTCTCTACCATATAATTTTGCATTTCTTCGTTTCGATCATAGTAGATATAATAGCCGCTTTGCTTCTTAAGCTTACCTTTATCATAGAAATAGAATGCCTCTTCCTTCTCTACCGCATCATATACAAGAAGTGTTTTATCTTGTCCTGAAAAGTTATCTAAATGCATCCTCGTTATATGCTCGTCCACATCAAAAGGCCCATCTTTTTTGGTTATATACCAACCCACAATCTCAACGTTTGTAAAATATTTTTTTATACAATCATATATCTCTGACCATGCTTCATTAGAAAACATAGTACCTTTATTATTTTCTACAGTTTCAATAATCTCCACTGCTCCATTGATAAAAATATGTCTACAGCCTTCTGATTTTATGTATTGTCCAAGTAATACAGCCTTTCGCTCACCGACTGTTGTTTTTTCTGATAATTGCTTAATATAGGTCATTACATAATCTTCTGCATATATTTTCTTAGATAAATCAATTTGTCCTATTTGTCGTATGTTTTTTGGCATCTTAAATGTTGAACTTTCTTTTCTTTCTTTTGTGTCCATTTCCTCATTACTATATATGCTCTGTATCATGCAAAACTTCCTTTCTTGATCTATAACCAATTAATCAATTTGCTTGTCTATGTACACAAATCAAATGAACTAAGTTATTATTGTTTTACGGTATCTTAGCATATAATTCGAGATGTTTTTGTCAAAAAACTAACTGCTTAATCCATAAGTTTTTTCTATGTAATTACAAATAATCTTTATTTTCATGAGATTCTTACCTAATACATGAAACAATACACGGAGAAGCATAATTTTTTGTTGTTTTTTGCGTTCAAAAGTTTGTCTAGTTATCCTGTCAAGTGGTAATACTTTCTTTATATTAATTATATGGTGGTGAAATTTTATTGTTAGTTCAACAAAAAAATAAAAGAAAAGTATATTACTTTAATTCGGCCGATGGATACTGCGCTTATCAGTTTAGCAAAATCCTCGGGGAATTAGTTCAATCCTTAGATAAATCTCGTGAAGAAATTGTATTCTTATGTATTGGTTCCGACCGCGCAACTGGAGACTCTCTTGGTCCAATCATTGGATATAAACTATCTGAGCTTGAATATAAAAACTATACAATTTACGGGACTCTTGATGAACCTGTTCATGCAAAGAATTTGCGAGAAACCATTGAAAAGATTAAAGAAAGTCATAAAGATTCTATACTGATTGCTATTGATGCCTCTTTAGGAAATAGTAATCATGTAGGCTTCATTACACTAGGAGAAGGTCCTTTGAAACCTGGTGCTGGTGTTTCAAAAGACCTTCCTGCTGTTGGTGATTTATTCATCACTGGTATTGTTAACTTTTCTGGTTTATTAGATAATATGCTACTTCAAACAACAAGACTTAATGTGGTTATGAAATTAGCTGATTGTATCTGTTTAGGTATTCGATTCTGTCTTCCTTTACGTGCTAACTAGACGTATGGTTAGTCAGCTATAGAAAAGTTGTTTTTTGTGGTGTTTGAAAGCACTTAGTTTTAATAACATAGTGCTTTTGCAACATCATCTTCTTAGCTATTCAATATCTGATCCTTATATAGCTTCATAGCTTCTGAAATAACCATTCCTTCTTTGGATTCCATGATTTTAATTAGTTTTTCCAATTTCTCTAAATTCATGAATTCCTTCCCTAGATATGCTTCATACGTAGATGCTAACTGCATCTCTAATTCTTTCACTTTATTGGAGTATTCTTTATTTAGTTCATGTACTTCTTCATGTTTTTGCTGAAGATTTAATAATTCAGGCTTATTTTTCTCACGAATCTCATTTGCAATTATTGTCTTTGAAGTACTTTCAAATTCTATTATGGATTCTTTCTTTCTATTTGTGATAAGATCCATGGTCTCTTCCAGTTCTTTTATTTCTTTATTATATTTTTCTAGTCCATAATTACTTTCATCTTTATCTTTTATAACAGCCTTTTTTATTTTACTAATTTCTTTATTATTCTTTAAAATCTCAACACGAATTTCTTTCACTTTTTTAAATGTTTCATGATATTGATTTTTAAGTTTTGAATTCAATGCCAGATATGCTGCTCCGAAAATAAGAATTACAACGAAGTAAATAAGTGCCATAATAATTGGCTTGTCCGTCTTAACTACAAAACGATATATAACATTTGGCAATAACAAAAACAGCACTAAGACACAAATTAAATCAATTCCCAAATCAGCTAATCCCTTAGGGTAATATAATGCATGAAATAATCTTGTATTAAATATTTTAGGGACCCCATCATTCTTCATAGTACGTTTAATGTCTTCCTGTAATTGTTTATTCTCTCTTCGTAAATCCCCAGTCTCGTCCTCAATTCTCTCAGATACTTTCTTATTCTTTTTCTTTTCCCTTTTTGATTTCACTTTCTTAATTTCCGCTTTGGTGTTATCAAGTTGTGAGTCAAACGTTGCACTTACCTCCGCTTTACGTTTCTTAATAACAGTATCGATTTCAGCGTCAATGGTTCTTTCTTTCGCTATAATGATTCTTTCAAGATCTAAATCTTCTGCTTCTAATTGCTTGACATTATCTTTATATACCTTTAAATCACTAAGATGACTTCGTAGATCTATAAGCCTATCAATACCTGATGACAATATATTTATGTCATCATATGACCATCTTATATCTTTTATCTCTAAGTTCTGTTCTTGTAATTTCTCGATAATAGTTCCATCTGTGCTAGAATCTATTTCAGACGTTTTCTCTTGTAATTGATTGTCTGCCATTCGTACGC
>NZ_CBDLAM010000201.1:0-3744 GCF_965301125.1 Anaerosporobacter sp.
TCACAGAAATAAAAGAATAATGGAATATTGTGATGCATTTGTGTCGCCTTCTGATAAATTGATTGAAAAGTATGGGCGTATTTTTGCGAAAACAATTCGTATTGATGAACCATGTTGGTTAGCTGAGAATTGTGAGAAAGTTAATGAAAAGATTAAAATTGGTTTTGCAGGTTCAATTGATCGAGCTACAGATGTAGATTCAATACTAACAGAGACCATAAAGACTTTAATCGATAAATTTGGAGATAAAGTTATTTTTGAGTTTATGGGAGCAAAACCGAAAATAGTAGAAGAGATGAATTTGACATATTATCCATATGAAGATAGTTATGAGGAGTATAAAAAAGTTTTAAGTAGCTTACAGTGGGTTATCGGTTTAGCACCATTACCAGATACCCCTTTTCATAAATCTAAATATTATAATAAATATATAGAATATGGTTCGAATAAAATAATCGGAGTTTATTCTAATATAGAACCATATAGTCATGTTATTAAAAATCAAATTAATGGATTATTATGTGATAATAATACACAAGACTGGGTAAATAAAATTTCGTTATTGATAGAAAACCCTAAAATAGTTAATGATATTTTAAATAATGTAACCAAAGATATTTCAGAAAATTATAATATAAAGAGTGTTACTGACAATCTTATAGAACAACTAGTTGAACTACGAGAATATAAAGCACCAGGTAGATTAAAAATTTTTTTAATCTGGTTTAAGTTAAAATCTCAATTTATGCGAGTGTATGAATATATTAAAAGAAGTTCTATTCGAGAAGTTGTAATTAAAATTAATTATCTTTTTCTAAGGAGAAATAAAGATGAAGAATAAAAGGTTAATCAAAATAATTATTGCTTTGATATCAATTATTATATTCAATTTATGTATTTTTTTGTTTATTAAAGTAGGATTTGATGAAAAATTAGCATTAAAAATAAATGTAAATATCGATACAGTGGAAAATTATCAAGTTTTTTATAGTGTTAATGGAGAGTGGAGTGAAGACAATTCTACCAAAAGTTTGTATAATGATTTAAATCAGGACAAAACATTAAAATTTTTGGTACCAACTGAATCCCAATATTTACGAATTGATTTTGGTGAGGTGCCAACGGTAAATACTATTAATAAGATATACTTTGAATATTTACATAAAGACTATGAATTAGACAAGTCATTATTTGGACAAACATCAAGTGATAAATCTAATGATATTGAGTATATAAAGGAAAAAGAAGGTAAGATAGAACTAAAAAGCAACGGAGAAGATTCTTACTATATCATTGATATTTCAAAACTGAAATTAGAGCAGTTTATTGAAGATGCACAGAATAGCTATTTATTTCGTTATCATATACTACTTTGTGTGCTGATAGATTTACTAAGTATCTTTTGCATACGGTTTTATAGTCATATTAAGGAGATTATAATTGAAATCTTTAAAAATAGAAAGTTAGTATTGCAACTTGCTAAAAATGACTTTAAAACTAGATTTGCTGGTTCGTATTTAGGGGTTATCTGGGCTTTTGTTCAACCAATAGTTACAGTAATTGTATATTGGTTTGTATTTCAAATGGCATTTAAAAGCGGTAATATAGGAGATAGTCCCTTTATATTATGGCTTGTAGCTGGATTGGTTTCTTGGTTTTTCTTCGCTGAAGCAATTAATAGTGCTACAGTGAGTTTAATAGATTATAGCTATTTGGTAAAAAAAGTAGTGTTTAATATTAGTATATTACCTGTAGTCAAAGTTGTTTCGTCCTTTTTTGTACATGTATTTTTTGTGGTCATAACTTTATTATTATTTGTGATATATAAATACGGTATTGATATATATATGATTCAAGTAGTTTATTATACATTCTGTATGTTTGTTTTAGTTCTAGGAATTGTATATGCGACAAGTGCATTACAAGTATTTTTTAGAGATGTAGGCCAGTTGGTAAATATCTTACTACAAGTGGGTATGTGGATGACACCAATAATGTGGCAAGATACAATGTTACCTGAGAATTTTAGAGTCTTACTATATTTAAACCCTATGTATTATATAACAAATGGATATAGAGATTCCTTGATTGGTAAAGTATGGTTTTGGGAACGACAAACAGAATCTATAGTATTTTGGTTCATTGCTATAATGATTTTCATCATTGGGACAGGTATATATAAGAAATTAAAAGTACATTTTGCAGATGTGTTATAGAAAGGTTAAGCTATGGAGAATAAAGCTATTGAAGTATGTAATCTAAGCAAAGTATATAAGTTATATGATAAATCAATAGATCGTATTAAAGAATCGTTGAAATTAACGCGTAAAAAGTGTCATACTGAGCATTATGCATTAAGAAATTTAAATTTTTATGTAAACAATGGTGAGACGGTAGGTATTATTGGAACAAATGGTTCTGGAAAATCAACTGTCTTAAAAATTATAACAGGTGTTCTAAACGCCACTACTGGATCCGTTAAAGTTAACGGACGTATATCTGCTTTATTAGAGTTGGGGGCAGGCTTTAATATGGAATATACAGGACTTGAAAATGTATATTTAAATGGGATGATGCTAGGTTTTACTAGAGAAGAAATTGATAAGAAAATAAATGATATCTTAGAATTTGCAGATATAGGTGATTTTATTAATCAGCCAGTTAAGACATATTCAAGCGGTATGTTTGTTAGACTTGCATTTGCAGTAGCTATTAATATAGAACCTGAAATTTTAATAGTTGATGAAGCTTTATCAGTAGGTGACATATTCTTTCAGGCTAAGTGCTATCGTAAATTTCAAGAGTTTAAAAAGATGGGGAAGACTATATTATTTGTTAGTCACGACCTAGGTAGCGTTAATAAATATTGTGATAGAGTTATCCTACTAAATAAGGGTAAAATTGTTATGGAAGGAAAGCCTAAAGAGGTAATAGATGTATATAAGAAAATACTTGTTTCAAATAATAAAAGACAACAAGTAGTGTCTAATTCAAAACAATCAAGTAACGAAAAAATGGAATTATGGAGTAAGAACATCGAGACTAATCCTAATGTAATTAGTTATGGTAATGAAATGGCAACAATAATAGATTTTGCTATTTTAGATAAAAATGAGGACATAACTACAAAAATTGAGAAGTTCCAAAAGTTTAAGATTAAAATGAGAGTAAAATTTAATATAGATATAAAGGATCCAATATTTGCTTTTACAATAAAAGACTTGAGAGGAACAGAGATTACTGGTACTAATTCCTTGTTTGAAAAAGAAATTATTGATTTAGTACCAGAAGGAGATATAAGAACTATAACGTTTGAACAAGATATGAGTCTGCAAGGTGGAGAATACCTATTATCTTTAGGGTGTACAGGGTATTATGAAAATGAATTTACTGTGTATCATCGATTGTATGATATTTGTAGCATTACGGTTATATCTGATAAAGATACTGTAGGGTATTTTGATATGGATAGTACTGTAACAGTTGAATAGATAGTGAAAGGATGCGGAAACGTGGAAATTAACATAAATAATAAAAAAAGATTAGGTGTTGTTTCGTTTTATGATAAGCAAGGGAAAGTAGATAAATATTTTGAATATTTATTAGCTGACTTAAAGAAAGTACTCACTAATTTAGTTATTGTATGCAATGGAAATATTACTCAATCCGGTAAAGAAGTATTAGAAAAGTATACTGATAGAATAGTAATTCGTGAAGAAAAAGGATATGAGGTAGGGGCTTGGA
>NZ_CBDLAM010000201.1:3754-6135 GCF_965301125.1 Anaerosporobacter sp.
ATTATAATGAATTAGTGCTAGTTGACGATACGTTTTTTGGACCCTTTAAACCGTTTTCTGAGATATTTGAAGAAATGGAAAGAGTAACATGTAATTTCTGGGGGTTGACAGTACAATATAAATCCAAAGATTTAAAAGGTATAGAGTTAAGTGGATATATTCCTACACATATTAAGACATCCTTTGTTGTTGTTAGAAATACAATGTTAAAAGATAAAAAATTCTGGGACTATTGGAGTGGTATAGAATTACCTGAAAGGCCTAATGAAGAATATAGTCGGCATGAAATATATTTTACTAATTATTTTGAAAAGCTAAACTATAGATGGGGCTGCTATACAGAACTCAAGGAATGTAACTATTCTATTGATAAAAACTATAATTTGGCATTATATAATCAATATGAATTGATATCAAAAAGGAGATGCCCAATTTTGAATAGAAAGCCATTTGGCTATTCTAAAGGGGAACAATTAAGATACAGTTTAGGTAATGATCTAAAAAATACATTAAAATATATAGAAAATAATATAGATTATCCAATTGACTTTGTGTGGGAAAATATAATAAGAGTATTTAATAATGCGGATCTTTTTTCTTCTTTAGATTTAAATTATGTTTTACCAAGTAAGGGTGAGGTAGAAAAGAGTACAAATTCCCTAAAAAGAAAAATTGCGGTTGTAATGCATATGTTTTATCCAGATATATTTGAATATTGTGCTGAGTATTCAAAATCGATACCTGATGATGCAGATGTATATGTGACTACTAATACTGATGAGAAATGTAACGAAATTGAAAGAATACTGAAACCTTTATTAGGAGATCGTTTAACTGTACTCAATTGTGGTAATAGAGGAAGAGATGTTGCTGCTTTAATAGTAACCTGTAGAAAATATTTAATGAATTATGACTATTTATGTTTTGTCCATGACAAAAAATCTTCTCATCTCAATCCAATCACAGGTGCTTGTTATCAAGATACTTTATGGGATAATATGTTGAAGAGTAAATATTTTGTTGAACAAGTTATTGAGTTATTTGAGCGAGAAAAACATTTAGGATTATTAAGTGCTCCCGGACCTTATGCTGGAAATTGGTTTGGAATAATTGCAAATACTTGGACCTCCAGTTTTGAAGTGACAAAACAGCTATATGATAAATTACAATTAACGGTTGATATATCACAAACTAAACGAGCAGTTGCATTAGGTACTGTATTTTGGTGTAGGCCAGTTGCACTTAAACAACTATTTGAACATCCTTGGAAATATGAGGATTTCCCAGAAGAGCCTATGGGATTAGATGCAACACTAGGACATGCTGTTGAGCGTATTATATCTTTTGTAGCTCAGGAAAATGGTTATTATACTGGCTGGCTAATTAATGATGAATATGCATCTCTAGAAATTTCAAACTTACAAGGCATGACGGATATGTTTGTTACAAATGCAATTTTACATCAGGGTTTGAACTATTGTGAGGGATATATGGAGTTTTTACGCTGCCTTAATAATAGGTTAGAACTAGCTGATCGCTCAATTCAGCATCGACCTTCAAATAAATTAAAAAGGCGTATCGTGAAAATTATGCCTAATACCTTATATAAGAAACTATGTAAAATAAAATATAGAATGTTATTATACAAGGAGAATAAGAGTGGAAAATAAAATTAAAATATATGTAAGTTGTCATAAAGAAAGTTATGTTTCTAAAAATAAATTTTTGTATCCTATTCAGGTGGGAGCGGCTTTAGCACCAAGGCATTTTGAAAATATGTTACATGACGATGAGGGGGAAAATATATCAACCAAAAATAGGAGTTATTGTGAATTAACAGCACAATACTGGGTATGGAAGCATGAAGATGCTGACTACTATGGTTTTTTTCACTATAGAAGATATTTTTCATTCTCTAATGATGCATTGCCATCGGATCTTATTGAGAATGTAATATTTGATTTTATCGACAGTGAAACTGAAAAGAAGATTGGATTAAAAGAAGAAACTATGGAATATATCATCAGTAATGAAGATGTAATTATTCCTGAGCCTTATAATATCAGTAAAACAGGATATAAAAATGTGTATTATCAATATAAAACAGCTGATAGCCAATATAGTAAGGATTTAGATTTATCAATAAAAATATTGAAAGAAAAATATCCTGAGTTTTCACATTGCTGTGATGAGTATATGAAATCGGAAACAGGCTATATTTGTAATATGTTTATTATGAAGAAAGAAATATTTTACAATTATAGTGAATGGCTTTTTGACATATTAGAAGAGGTAGAAAAACAAGCTGATTTTGAACATTATAGTGATTATGCTTTTCGAGTAATAGGTTTTATTAGGGAAAGACTTTTAGGTTTATATAT
>NZ_CBDLAM010000202.1:0-6113 GCF_965301125.1 Anaerosporobacter sp.
TTTTCCATCTAACTTTCCTCACTTTTTTAATTATTATTAGTTTTAATTTTAATTTCTAATTATTTTTATATCTAATTATTTTTTTTATCTATATCATTTTTAATGATATAATTTCATATATTACATTTCAATAGTTTCTATCACAATAGCTTTATGCCTTGTAATGAATAATACATTTATCTCCTATTATTCATTGACATTTTCCAATTATCTTGTTATAGTAAACACGTAAACATAGCATACTGCTAGGGGAGCTATTATGGCTGAGAAGTATTTTGTCTAGTAAATCGTATTAAGCATTTACTAGCCATGAACAACCCTCACAACTTGAACTGGTTAAGACCAGCGTAAGGAAGCACATGTTTGTACATAATTCGGATTGTTTCTTATTAACAATCAAAAAACATAGTTGTTAGGTTAGATTTATTGTAATTGTTTTATACTATTATTATAATAACAATAACTAAGTTGAATACAACTCTACATATTGAATTATATACTCACAAGATAAGCTCCTCCTACGCATGAAAGGGAGGATTTTTTTATGTATTTAGGTATTATGAATTTTTTTGCAACTGGAGATGAGAAGAACGGTTACACATTAAAAGCACCAAGCTATATTCTTCTTATTGCTTTAATTGTTGCAATACTATTGCTTGTTTTCTTAAATAAAAAGGAAACAAAAAAGATTCGAACTAAACAATTAGTGTTCGCTTCTGTGGCAATGGCACTTGCAGTCGTAACCTCTTTTATTAAATTTGTTAACTTACCTTTTGGTGGTTCTGCTACATTATTCAGCATGTTCTTCATCTGCTTGATTGGTTATCTGTATGGAACTAAAATCGGTTTATTAGCTGGAATTGCTTATGGTTTCTTACAACTTATCATTGGGCCAAGTATTTATCATCCGATTCAACTGTTACTTGATTATCCCGTTGCATTCGGTGCTCTTGGACTAGCTGGTATCTTCAGTAAATCAAAATACGGTCTTGTAAAAGGCTATATTCTAGGTGTTTTCGGAAGATATATCGCCCATGTAATTTCAGGATATGTATTCTTCTCTGACTATACACCAGTAGGTCAAACTCCTTTAATTTATACACTTGGATATAATGCTACTTATCTCCTACCAGAAGCCATTGTTACAATTATTATCTTACTAATCCCAGCATTCACTAATGGATTAAAAGAAGTAAAACGTATGGCTAATGAACAAATGTAGTATTACTTTATTGGTAAGAGTTCGCCCATGCTGAGCGAACCCAAAGAAAGGGCTGTTATTAACAGCCCTTTCTTTCTATATTAAATCTTAGCTACATCTATTAAGTCAAGATTCTTCTTATCATATTCTGCAGTTTCCATGCTTGTTAGAAGAGCATTCGCTGTATCAAGTGATGTTAAACAATTAACACCTGTTTCGATTGATACACGGCGGATTAAGAAACCATCTTTTGATTTTTCTGCACCTTGAGATGGAATATCTATTACAAGGTCGATTTCATGTTCAAGAATTAAGTCCATTAAATTTGGTGATTCTTGTTCTATCTTGTTAATTGCAATTGCTGCCACACCATTTTCATTTAATACTTTAGCAGTGTTTCTTGTTGCGTAGATTGTATAGCCAAGATCAATAAATCTCTTACCTACGCTGATAGCTTCAATCTTATCTGCATCTTTAACAGTCATAATCATCTTCTTGTATTTTGGAAGATTTACTCCTGATCCTAAGAATGCTTTGTATAGTGCTTCGTTGAATGTCTTTGCAATACCGAGACACTCTCCAGTAGATTTCATTTCTGGTCCAAGGCTGATATCTGCTCCACGAAGTTTTTCAAATGAGAATACTGGCATTTTAACAGCAACGTAATCGGCTTCTTTTTGAAGACCTGGTGTGTAACCAAGATCACGAATCTTTGCTCCTAAGATTACTTTTGATGCTAAGTCAACGATTGGAATTCCTGTAACCTTACTGATATATGGCACAGTACGGCTAGAACGAGGATTTACTTCTATTACATATACTTCATCTTGATAAACGATGAACTGAATGTTAATCAAACCGATAACGTTCAAGCTCTTAGCAAGTTTTCTTGTATATTCTTCAATTACTTTCTTAATCTTATCTGAGATGTTTTGTGTTGGATATACAGAGATACTATCACCTGAGTGAATACCTGCGCGTTCTACATGTTCCATGATTCCAGGGATTAAGATATCTGTTCCGTCACAAACTGCGTCAACTTCTACTTCTTTGCCCATTAAGTATTTATCTACTAGGATAGGGTGTTCTTGTACGATACGATTGATGATTCCCATGAACTCTTTAACATCTTCATCATTGATTGCGATTTGCATACCTTGACCACCAAGTACGTAAGAAGGGCGAACAAGTACTGGATATCCAAGCTCATTTGCTGCTTCTAGAGCTTCTTCAACTGTATATACGGTTCTTCCTGCTGGTCTTGGAATACAACATTCTTCAAGAATTTCATCAAATAACTCTCTATCTTCCGCTGCATCAACATTCTCAGCGCTTGTTCCAAGGATAGGTACACCCATCTTAAGAAGTGCTTCTGTTAATTTAATTGCAGTTTGACCACCGAATTGGACTACTGCTCCATCTGGTTTTTCTAGGTCAACAATGTTTTCAACATCTTCTGGTGTTAAAGGTTCAAAGTATAATTTATCTGCAATATCAAAATCTGTACTTACTGTTTCAGGATTGTTATTAACGATAATCGTTTCATAACCACTTCTTCTTAGTGACCATACACTATGCACAGAACAGTAGTCAAATTCTATACCTTGACCAATACGAATTGGACCTGATCCAAGAACCATAACTTTTTTCTTTGTTTTAGTAGCATCTACTTCATTTTCATTATCAAAACATGAGTAATAATATGGTGTTGAAGCCGAGAACTCAGCTGCACAAGTATCAACCATTTTGAAGGAAGCAAGGATTCCATATTCTTTACGAAGTTCTTTGATTTCTTTTTCTGATTTACCAGTCCATTTACCGATTAATTTATCTGGGAATTCTAATTTCTTAGCTTCTAATAATAATTCTTTAGTTAATTCAGAATTCTTAAGCGCCTCTTCCTTCTCTACTAAGATAGCAATCTTGTCGATGAACCATTCATCAATCTTAGTGATTTCATGGATTTCATCATATGTGATACCAAGACGTAATGCCTGTGCGATTGCATAGATTCTTCTATCGTCTACTTTATAAAGCTCTTCTAACATTCTTTCACGATCAAAGCCATCGTATAATCCTGTATTTTCAAGACTATCTACGTGTTGTTCTAAGGAACGAATTGCTTTCATTAGAGCACCTTCGAAGTTTGTACAAATACTCATAACTTCTCCAGTAGCTTTCATTTGTGTTGTTAATGTTCTTTTTGCTGAAATGAATTTATCAAATGGAAGTCTTGGAATCTTAACTACTACATAGTCAAGTGCTGGCTCAAAACTTGCATAAGTCTTTTTCGTAATTGCATTAGGAATCTCGTCTAGTGTATAACCAAGCGCAATCTTAGCTGCTACCTTAGCAATTGGGTATCCAGTTGCCTTAGATGCAAGAGCTGACGAACGGCTAACACGAGGGTTAACTTCGATTACACAATATTCAAATGAGGTTGGGTGAAGTGCGTATTGTACATTACAACCACCAGTAATATTTAATTCATCGATAATGTTAAGTGCTGAAGTACGAAGCATTTGATATTCTTTATCCGATAATGTTTGAGAAGGAGCTACTACGATACTATCTCCTGTATGAACACCTACTGGATCTAAGTTTTCCATATTACATACAGTTATACAGTTACCGTTAGAGTCACGCATTACTTCATATTCAATTTCTTTCCATCCTGCGATACAACGTTCAATTAAACATTGACCTACACGGCTTAGTCTAAGACCATTAGAGCAGATATCGATTAATTCTTCTTCATCCTGAGCGATACCACCACCGCTACCACCAAGGGTATAAGCAGGGCGTACTACTACTGGGTAACCAATCGTGTTAGTGAATGCAATAGCAGCCTCAACTGTTGTTACAACTTCACTGGCTGCACATGGCTCTCCAATCTTCTCCATTGTGTTTTTGAATTCAAGACGATCTTCTGCTTTCTTAATTGTGAGTGAAGTCGTACCTATTAAGCGAACATTATTTTCTTCAAGGAATCCACACTCTTCTAATTCCATTGCAATATTAAGAGCTGCTTGACCGCCAAGAGTAGGTAATACGCTATCCGGTCTTTCTTTTATAATAATTTGTTTTACAATCTCAGGATTTAATGGCTCTATATATACACGATCTGCAATATCTTTATCTGTCATGATTGTAGCTGGATTAGAGTTTACTAATACAACTTCAATCCCTTCTTCTTTAAGAGAACGGCACGCCTGTGTACCAGCATAATCAAACTCAGCTGCTTGCCCAATAACAATAGGTCCTGAACCAATAACTAATACTTTTTTAATATCATCAATCTTTGGCATTATTTGCAATCCTCCATCATTGTAATAAATTTATTGAATAAAGTTTCTGAATCTCTTGGTCCTGCACAAGCTTCTGGGTGGAATTGAACTGTGAAGATATTCTTTCCAGTATATTCAAGCCCCTCCACTGTACCATCATTAACATTCACAAAACTTACTTTCGCAACACTTTCATCTAGACTACTATCATCTACTACATAACCATGATTCTGTGAAGATATGTATACTCGGTTTGTCGATAGATCTTTAACTGGGTGGTTCGCACCTCTATGTCCGTATTTCATCTTATGAGTATCAGCACCATTGGCAAGTGCCATTAGCTGATGTCCAAGGCATATAGCAAAGATTGGAACATCACTGTTATATAATTTCTTAATTTCTTCAATTATACTAGTACATTCTTTGGGATCTCCTGGGCCGTTTGATAACATAATTCCATCTGGATTGGCTGCAAGAATCTCTTCAGCAGTAGTCAATGCAGGATATACAGTGACATGGCATCCTCTCTTAGTAAGACATCTTGTAATATTATTCTTAGAACCAAAGTCCATAAGCGCAACTTTTAAGCCTTTATCTGTTCCTTCTAAAGCTGGGTGTTCTGTCTTTTCAGTACGGCTTACTTTCTCAACGACACCTGCTGGTGAATACTCTTTTAATTTGGCTTTTACTTCTTCTATATCATAATTTTCATTGGTTGTTATCATACCATTCATGGTACCCTTTTCTCTTAGAATCTTAGTAAGAGCTCTTGTATCGATTCCACAAATACCTGGAATATCGTTTTTTAAAAGAAAGGCTTCGATTCCATCTTGGGAGCGAAAATTGCTAGGTTTTCTTGCAATCTCACGAACAATGTAACCATCTGGCCATGCCTTAAGCGATTCCATATCTTCATAACACACTCCATAATTACCAATTAGAGGGTATGTCATAACAACTGCTTGACCAGCATAAGAAGGATCTGTTAGTACTTCTAGATATCCTGTCATTGAAGTATTGAATACAATTTCACTCACAACTTCTTTTGTTGAACCAATACTGCTTCCTGTAAACACATTGCCATCTTCAAGTATTAAAAAAGCTTTCATAAATTAATACCTATTCCTTTCTTTAAAACATTGTTATATATAAACTCTAGGAGTTTACAGTTACTATTTAATTTTTGATAAATTTTTATTATTCTACCATAGAAATAATCAACATTCAAGTATAATATGCATCATCTTCTTGTTTTAGTGAATTATTATACAATTGTATTAATATAATATGTATTTCAGATAATTTATACAATTTATCCTTGCTTAGAAATGGGCAAAAAAAATTAAACACCTTGAATACCATGAAAAAGGATATTTCAAAATCATTGATTTTAAAATATCCTTCCTATATACCATTTTTCAAGAACAATCTCTTAATAAAATGGAAATGCCTATAGCTGCTTGTTCTGTCTTTGATGACTGAACAAACATTCTATAATCATTCAATATTCTGTTGTTATTCATAGCTACTACATAACTCGGTATATCCAAATCTTCAATGTGACTTCTAGTAGACGTAAAATCAAGCTTTGTATATTGACTATTATCATACGCATCATCCAGTAC
>NZ_CBDLAM010000203.1:0-6105 GCF_965301125.1 Anaerosporobacter sp.
TAAATAAATCTTATAAAACTATCAATTTACTCTTGACTTTTTATTTGCAGGCTTTTGTTAATGAGTTTTGTAAAACTCCTATTCTATAAAACTAATAAACACATTACCCGCTTCTTCAAACATTTTGGAGCTATCTTTGTAGCCTTCCTTCCACGTTCTACCAAGTCCCGGATCAACCATAGTAATATTGAATTCATCATATCCAGTAATTAATACTGGCTGCCCATTATTTTTCATAGCAATGACTGCTCTACCTTCACTTACATAATAAAGAACTTGATCTAGTGTACTTCCAGTTAAATTAATTGGTTCTTTCTTCATGTACTGTGTTAGTATATCCATAATAGAACCCTTTTTATCCTGAATTTGATCTACTGTAACATTCACTCCTGAATTAGCTATAAGCATCTTGGCACAAGCTTTCTTACTACTTAATCCACTACTTGTGTAAACAGGTGTAATACTACTTATACTTGCTCTTGTTGCTTTTTTACCACGTTCCCAAATAACTTTAAAATCTTGATTAAGGACTGCACCCATCTTTTTATCTGCTAACACAATCGCATCTCCTGCATTATCGTACACTTGTGAGGCTTCGCCTAACCCATATACATAATAGATTTCTCTGTTAATGCGATCAATATCAAGTCGTAATGTTTTATCTTCCTTAATTACTGTGTTAACTGTTGACTTCACAGTCGGCTTCTTATCTAGAATAATAGTACTTGGAAGAGCAAGGTATAATTCCGTTAACATCTTATCAGTTACTCTAGTTGTTACTTCTATTTTAGATGTATTCGATTCAGACTTATTGAGGATATAATCAGATTCAGCTGAAGTATACTTCGTTTCGCTACTTGCTGATTTCTTTACCCTCTTCAATTGAATAACATTATCCTTTACCGTTACAGCCACCGTATAGTATTTCTTCATAGAATAGGTTTTTAATTCTTGTAAGCTCTTATTTACAATAGAAACCTTATACGCTGGTGCTAGAATCGTACCATCTGTATAGGTTGATATATCATCATCCTTCACATATCCATAAATCAGATTTTCATCTATTTTTCCTAAGATACGAACACTTTGTCCCTTCTTAGCTTTGATATAACTCTTTGCACCAGTTTCTAAATCAAGCAAAATAATACTAGTAGCCTTACCTGATTCACTGTCATCTTCCCACGCAATATAAGAGTCTTTTTGTGAAACCATTATGCTCTCTGGATCAACATCTTCAACAATGGTTTCTAATTTCTTAGTAGTCATATTATAAGAATATATCTGATCCTGTAACGAGAAGTAAAACACACTGAAACGATTTACATAACTAAATCCCTCTAAGTCCTGCTTCATAACATCATATGGGATATTCATAGGGATATACACCTGTTCTTCCACGCGATTATCTACCGAGTGGAAGCGATATAAAATAACCGCCGTACGTCCTTCATATTCCCCACGATTCATATATCCATATACCACAAAATCAATATTACCATCTGCGTCAATATTCAATATCTTAATATCGTGTTGATCGTAGCAATCTCTTATAAAATCTGACTTATCCTGTTCAAATGTAAATACTTTCACCATGTTATTGGCTATCATATCATAATACCACAATGTCTTATTTCGTACAAAGCAAAGTTTTGTCTCCTCCCCATCTGTCATGATTGGAAGGTCATAGGCTTCTGATACACCAATCTTTAATTCTCCTTCTTTAATACTCATGTGAGTTGGATAGAATCTAGCCTCTGCTTTTCTATCATAATATAGAAGATACATTCTTGCTGGTGTATATTTTACGCGGAAGAATTCTGAAACCGTATATTGCTCTGCACCTGAATCCGTCTCCACTTCTACTTTATATCTTAATACAAAAGATGCTGTATCTTGATTCATCTCCGTAATCTTGGTTATTACATCTGATTTAAGTTTCGGTTTTAAGTCTCCCCACATAACCATATCATAACTAGAATTGATATTGACATGGGCATAAGTAGAATTATCCATTGATGAATTCGTCTCTAGATAAGCATCAATTCCTGCGTTCTTATCTTTATTCAAGATTGCTTCATGCATCGTCTCAACAAAATCATATTTTTCATTCAAATGGGCATTCAGTATCTTTTTAATCCTTGTATAGAAATGAATCTTTTTCCCTGTAGACGTTACCGCAGTAATCTTCATCGCATATTCTGTATTCTCTTCTAACGTTTCTTTGATTTTTATCTTTGCTGTCTTATATTTATCTACCTCTGTGAGCGCGCTAATAGATCCTTGTTCTATTAATTCATACTGATTACAATCACGAATCTCATAGTTAATCTTCTTAACCGTGGTTTTCTTCTGATCAATGCTTATATTAACAGCTTGGTCACTATCTATTAAAGTGATTGTTTCGCGAATCATATTGGCATCAATATTAGTACTATATCCATGTAATGGATTCATAAGGCCTCGGTCTGTTTCTATATACATTATTGGAAATGTGGTTGCTGCCATAGTAGTGGTTGCATTACTTTCCATCTTTTCTTCTCTGATATTATTCCCCATTAAGAAAATTGATACCACAAATACTACTACTAATACTATAAATCGGTATATGTGCTTTAACATACTATTCCTTCCACCTATTTTCTTATTAACTATTTTTCTTATTAATTTTCTTACTAATTTGTGAGGTTATCTTTACATAAATTATACAACGTTGGTTCAATATGCAGATATTCTTTACACTTCATATATTCCTGCAGTAGTTCTTTTTGATTTTTACAAGAACCGGTTTTTACTGCACGTATTAAAATATTCTTTGGTGTATGCTCCATATCAATAAACTCAAGTATCTGTGTTTTATACCCTAATATCTCAAGTAAAGAGGCTCTCATGGAGTCAGTAATTAAAGCTGCCGTTCTTTCCTTGATTAAACCATATTTAAGTACGGGCTCAAGTACATCACATTGAATCTGTTTATTCACCTCATGCTGGCAACAAGGTACAGACAAAATAACTTTTGCTCCCCACATAACTGCTTTATGAAGTGCATAATCTGTAGCTGTATCACATGCATGCAAGGTAACAACCATATCTACTAAATCAACACCTTCATAGGTTGCGATATCCCCATGTAAGAATTCTAATTTGTCATATTCATATCTCTTAGCTAACTCATTACACTTTTTAATAACTTCATCTTTCAAGTCTAACCCAATAACACGTATATTATATCTCTTTACTTCATGTAAATAATAATACATTGCAAAAGTTAGATATGATTTACCACAACCAAAATCAATAATTGTTAATTCATCTTTTTGTTCCAGCACGGATTCCAAACTAGGAATAATATCTTCTATAAACTCAAGATAACGATTAATCTGCTTGAATTTATCATACTTAGCATGTACAATTTTCCCTTCTGCCGTCATAACACCAAGGTCTACTAAGAATGGAACCACTGTTCCTTCTTGTAGTAGATATTGTTTTGTACGATTATGTGTTAAGTTTTGCTTAGCTCCGACTACTTTTTGTTGCTTCTTCTTAATTGTCACTTTGCCCTTCTTGCTAATCAATATAATGTATTGGCATTCTTTTGTCCTAATTTCAACTTGTTTGAATTCTTCCGTTAACCAAACTTCTGCTTTTTGTATAATAACTTCTTTGCTGTCATTACTATGAAAAACTTGCTTTCCTTCAAACTGCTCTACTTGAAACAATAATGTCCCTTGTAAAAGAATTGGCCTTATTTTAATTTTAGTAACTCCAGCCTTTTTAACTGGATTACTTATTATTATGTCTAATAAATCTATATTTAAAGTCTCTTCAAGTACTGAGACGATGTTACTATCCATTGTTTGTTTCTCCTTTAGGGGTTTTATATTCTTGTCTCGGGTATTTCACTTTGTATCACTTATATAAGTGGCTTCTCTACTTCTATAAGTTATATTGTACCTACTTTCCCACTAATCTACAACCTAATAATTCTTAAAATACTCTTATTTTTATGGTTCTAGTATAAAGAAAGACTGCTACAAGTCTTCGTTTTAATACAACCAGGACTTGCATCAGTCTTTTATTGATAAATTATCTCCATCTACGGTATCGATATCTTCTTCTTCGATTAATCATCTCTTGAAAAAACATCGTTTGTACCATCTGACATAACCAATTTGGTGATCCATCATCACAACAGTCTATACAGCGGTTATATGGACAATATCTATCATTAAAACATTATTTAATCTCTACCTCGCTAACCTTATTATCATTTTCTTCAAAACTCATATCTTTAACCTTTTCGTAAATACGAATGATTATTCTACTAATATTGGTACGATCAGGATATTCATCAAATATACAGCTACCTGCATATTCTAATTTATCACACTCTTCTTCTATACTTTGTAATATTACTTTTGCTGCTTTTGGATACATACCCTTCATATAATCAATATCTTCATCTAGTTTATCCTCTTCCTTGTTTCTATGATTGGATTGATAGTAACTTGGTGTTTCATCTTCAAAACTATCAAAATCAGATATTTTAACTCCAATCGGCATATGATATGGATCATATCCACCCTTCTTATATTCTTCAATCAAAGAATCGAAATCTACGTCATCATCAGAAGTAACTTCCCTATAATCTTCTACCACTTCATTAACATAGTCTTCCAAATATTCTGTTGTATTCTGACGGTTTCTCTCCGTATTTGCTTTAACCATATCACGATACATATCATCATAACTCAAGTAGTTATTCGTTAAGAAATCAATGTAATCATTAGAAGTAGCACTGTATCTACTCTTATCTCTAATCATGATTTAACTCCTCAATACTATATCACTAACTAATATATGAGGGAAAAAATGATATGTGCTATTATTAACTTTCTAAAAATCTTGATTTAAAATTGGTGTTGCAACCAGTAAACTAGTTTTATTCTCTTTCTCATTATAAGTAAATGCAATGTTCACATTAATCTTATTTCCTTCAGACTTAACATAGTCACTAATTATTCCTGTATATGCGTAGATTGTATATAACTCGTCGCCTCGTTGTTCGGCAACTATATTAGCTTGTAAATCTCTTATAAACTCATCTGTAATCTCATTACGTTTCTCTACACCTAACTTACCATCGTACGTTCCTGTGAAAGTTATTTGACTCTCATAAGTTTTTGCATCTAATTTAGATGCTATCTTCTCAGCCTTTTTCTTATAAGCTAAGATACTGTTGACATCATCTTTAATTGTAAGGTCTAGTATAAGGTATCTTCTTACTACATAGGTATCTTTCTTCGTTTTCTCACGGTTTCTTACTAATTTGATAACAGTAGTCGCCTGCTCGGACTCTCTCTTCGTTAAAATTGTATCTTCTTCATCTTCACGAGTAATCTTGCATTCCTTTGTTAAACCAATCTCAGAAGACATATATTGCAATAGATTTTTTTCGTCTTCTTCACTCATATAGTCCATTCCCATATCAGCAACTAAATATAGATTGCTCTCCGCTACCACAGAATTGGCTTTAGTAAATGCATTAACTAGCAAACTATCGTCTGTAAAATGTCGATTAACAAACAACTGTGCTAAAACAGCTAACCAAAGGACAGCTACTACATACGTAATACTCTTAACCTTCTTGCTTTGCCCTTTCAATCGTTTTGGTACCTGTTTTATATTATCTAAGATTATTAATAAAAAATCATGTGATTTTTCTATATTTTCATTGTTATCATTCATAAAATTGCCCCCTTATATACTTGATCTAATTAAACTTCCTTTTGTTATATTTAAATTGTTACCATAATTTATCAATTTAAACATCTAACCTAAATTAGAAACCTAATCAATTCTGAGTTATAAAAAATACAATTTGTATGATGTCTTAGTAGGTGACAGCTAAATTTTTAATAATTAAAAATCACTTTTCTCCTTTTTATATTTAAGAATATTTTAACAAATTTAATGTTTGTTTTTTACATAATTTAGTTTATAGTGTAAGTAAATTAGTTGAAAGGGCTGGTATATATGAAAAAGAAACTATTAATAATTATCGCATTGATTTGTGCCGTTAGCACGACTTATGCACAAGAGAAAATT
>NZ_CBDLAM010000204.1:0-5987 GCF_965301125.1 Anaerosporobacter sp.
TTACAACAAGCACGAGACGGGATTCGAACCCGCGACCCTCGCCTTGGGAAGGCAATACTCCACCACTGAGCCACTCGTGCAACTTATGTAACAAAAGACTACTTCAACTTCATAGTCCTTCTCTAAACAAATACATTTTACCATTTAATCACTATTTAATCAACCATTATTTGGTAGTTATTTCTTGGTGCATTTTCTATAAAAAACAAGCCATCTTACGATGACTTGCTTTTTTCATTTTCGATATACACATATTACCTAATCTATCTGATGAGCTTTTCCTAATTAATAGAGTATTTCACAATCTTAAACATAATAACGTAGCAAATATACCGTTGTTGTATTCTGCTGTGCGCCAACATGCACCTTATCAAGTTTTCCTGCTAAATCTGTTGTACCAAACGCATTCACACAATCTTGATATTTAAACTTTGCATAATAGCGACCATTGACTTGTCCTGTTTCAGCTGGGGAAATCTTTGCCCACTCAGTTCCACCAGACCAACTTTGGAAGATCATTTCAATCTGGTTTTGTACTCCACTATATTCAACATAAAAATATCCATTAGCTTTAATCGTACTTACATCAAAGGATCCACCATTTTTTTTTGTCATTAAAGTAACAGCTTGCGCCCAAGGCTCAGCCTTTGATTCCCCTGAGAATAAGGTAGTGTAATTTTGCGAATTACCCCCGGATCCACCACTCGCCCCAAAATCATAACATACTGAATACACCGTAACATTACCTGACATAGCCCCTACATGAATGGTGTCTAGCTTATTCACAAAGTCGCTTGTTCCAAAGGCTGCAACACAATTATCATATGAGAATTTCGCATAGTAATGGCCGTTAGCACTTCCAGAATCACTAATCTTAACTTTTGCCCATTCATTAGCACCTGACCAGCTCTGTAATATTAATTCTAGTTTTTCACTTTCTCCACTATATTCAACATAGAAATGTCCACCAGATTTTATATTAGAAGAATCGAAACTTCCTCCATTTTTCTTTGTTTTCACAGAGACCGCTTGTCCCCAATTACTTGAAGATGCCTCTCCCCAGAACAAACTTACATAATCGTCAGTGATTTCATCAGAACCTCCATTATATGCTTTCACTATTGCATTTGCAATACCATCATAATAGTAAGTTCTAGCTGCACGATTGAAGATACCGAAATTTTCTGCTCCAGTGTCGATTCTATTGTTATCCCACCAAATGCAAGGAATTTTCTTTGCACTTGCTAATGATGCATAAATGGAGGCATATTTTTCACGATCTGAAGTATTCCCCTTATTTGTCGCGCCAAATTCACCTATAACAACAGGAACGCCCTTATCAATAAATACAGACTTCAATTGATCAAACATATAGACAAGATCATTGTAATCTTCATTTGTCCAATTGGAATGTCCACCTTCCTGATATGCAAAATCGAAAGGTTTATATGCGTGAATGGAAACTGCTACCATTGTATCACTACTGAGATTTTTCCAACCATAAATTTTTGGATCATCTGCTGATGCACAGTATGTTGGTAGTAAAATTAATCGCTTGCTATTATTTCCTCCAGTTGCACGAATAGCGGCACGTCCTGCTTCATTATAAGCGTTCACACAGTCATAGTCGCTTTGTTCACCACCCCAATTCTCTCCGCGTCTTGGTTCATTATTCACTTCAAATATTAACTTATCCCCATAATTTTTAAAACGATTACCAACCTGCGTCCAGATTGCTTTCAATTCGTTTTTAACTCTAGATTGTACAGATGAATCTGTTGATACCATAGTTTGTAAATCGTTGTGATGAACATTAAGGATAACGTACATGCCATTTGCAAGACCATAATTAACAACTGTTTCTACACGATCCATATAATCTGACTGAATTGTATAATTGGAAGCATCCGAATAATGATCATCCCAACGTACTGGAACACGTAATGTTTTAAAACCTTTGGCTGCGATTGCATCTATCATTGCCTTTGTTGTACGAGGATTATTCCAATTAGTTTCATTTTCAGATGCTTCTAGTGAATTACCTAAATTCCATCCTGCCCCCATATCTGCAACTAAATCAAAAGCAGATAAACCTCTCATTTGTGTTGGATAGGTATATCCCGATGGAAATTCGGAATAATTCATTGCAGCAAAAGTTTGAACTGGATTTGCAGCAAAGATTGATCCTACCAGAATAACCATTAATGTAAGTAAACTAAGAAGTCTCCTTTTAAATTTGCTTGTATACATTATATCTTCTCCTTTTCACTGTAATCTTTTTACGTTGTAAATAAGTCCTGTAACTATCCCCTTCTCCTTTCAAAATAGCTTTTAGTAATATGTGTGATACCAAGATTACCACTAACTTATTACCTAAACAATCTATATTTATTAACTAATTTACTTTAATTATTTTATGTTTTACTAGCTTAAATAAATTTATGTAGTTTTTATAACTTAATTTAAATTAGTCTACTAATTCAAATACTAATATAACACAAAAATAGCTCTATGTTTGCGTTGGTAAGTAACCCTTTCCAATGCAAAGCATAGAGCTAAAATGAAACTTATATTCTATTTTACTATTTATTAACTCTTTTAATTAAGCACGAGCAAATTCTTTCACTCTATTGTAGATGCTTTGGGCGTCTAAACCGTATTTCTTAATTAATTCTACGGCTGGGCCGCTTTCACCATATACATCATTAATACCAATTTTCATTACTTTAGTTGGATAATTTGCTGATAAAGCATCACAAACTGCACCACCAAGACCACCAATGATTGAATGTTCTTCAATAGTAACCACTTTATTCGTCTTCTTAGCGCTTGTAACAATGATTTCTTCATCAAGTGGTTTGATTGTATGAATATTGATTACTTCTGCTGAGATTCCATCCGCTGCTAACATCTTAGCTGCTTCTAATGTTTCAGATACGCATAAACCAGTTGCTACCAATGTAACATCTGTTCCTTCTTGTAAAAGAACACCTTTACCGATTTCAAATTTGTAATCTGGTCTATCATTAATTACAGGTGCTGCAAGACGGCCAAAACGTAAGTATACTGGTCCCTCATATTCTACTGCAGCTCTAACAGCAGCTCTTGCTTCTACATCATCAGAAGGGTTGATAACAACCATTCCTGGAATTGTTCTCATTAACGCAAGATCTTCATTACATTGATGGGTTGCACCATCTTCGCCTACTGAAATACCTGCGTGTGTAGCACCAATTTTAACATTTAGATGTGGATATCCAATGGAGTTTCTAATTTGTTCAAAGGCACGACCAGCAGTAAACATAGCGAATGAGCTAACAAATGGGATTTTACCTGTTGTAGCCATACCCGCTGCAATACCAACCATATTACATTCAGCGATACCACAATCTATATGTCTTTCAGGGAAAGCTTTGTGAAATATATTTGTCTTAGTAGCCTCTGCTAAATCCGCATCAAATACATATAAGTTATCGTACTCTTTACCTAATTCAGCTAAAGCATTACCATAACTTTCTCTTGTGGCAATTTTCTTTACTTCTGACATAAGGCTTCACCTACTTTCTCTAATTCTTTCATTGCATGTTCGTATTGTTCGTCATTTGGTGCGCTACCATGCCATGCAGCGTTATTTTCCATAAATGAAACATTTTTTCCTTTAACACTCTTTGCAATGATTGCAGTAGGTTGCCCTTTGCATTCTCTTGCTTTCTTAAATGCATCATCTATTTCATCAAAATCATGAGCATTAATGTTAATCACGTTGAAATTAAATGCTTCGAATTTTTTGTCAATTGGGTATGGTGAACATATATCTTCAATTTTACCATCAATTTGTAAACCATTGTTGTCAACAATTACTACTAAGTTATCTAAATGATGAGAGCCAGCGAACATTGCTGCTTCCCATACTTGACCTTCTTGTATCTCTCCATCACCTAGAAGTGCGTATACACGGTAAGGGTCATTTGATAATTTAGCAGATAAAGCCATACCAACAGCTGCTGAAACACCTTGGCCTAATGAACCACTTGACATGTCGACACCTGGTATGTGTTTCTTATCAGGATGTCCTTGTAGATAAGAACCAACATGGCGTAATGTAGTAAGGTCTTCTACAGGGAAAAATCCTCTATGTGCTAAAGTTGAATAAAGACCTGGAGCTACATGTCCCTTTGATAATACAAAGCGATCTCTATCACTCTTTTCTGGGTCTTTTGGATCTATATTTAATTCCTCAAAATATAGATAAGTGAAAATGTCTGCTGCTGATAATGATCCACCTGGGTGGCCGGATTTTGCACTATGAACTGCTGTAACGATTCCTTTTCTAATTTCGTTAGCAGTCTTTTGAAGTTCAAGCTTGTTCATTTTTCAACCTCCTTTTGTATTGTTATGCTACTAAACTATTCAATTCCCCAGCTCTTTCAAAACTAAATGTATACAAATTGAACCAACATATGAAACCTCTCGATGGTCAAAAAAGCGAGTTTTTATTAAAGGTTCTGAATAGTCACATACTACTTACAAACTGTGCTTATATAGCCACAGTTACAATATATAATGAAAGCTAAACCTTGTCTAACTCTATTATCTCTAATAATTTTAATTAATAAGCTACTAGCCTTACTCATTTTAACACAACATATGTAATCAATCAAATAAAATCAACCAAGCTTTTATAACTTGACTGATTAATACTATAAATATCTATAATTCTTACTGTATTTTCTTTTAATTCGACGTAGTTATTCGATCCCTTTCTTAATTCTAAATAGGTTATTAATTTTATTATTTTTAGGATTATACCTTTGCTCTGCAGTTTTATTTGTTAATCATCTCTTACGCAGTTATAATAAAAGTATCTTATTAGAATGGAAGGTTAACACATGAAATTAAGAAATGAATATACTTGTCCTTTGGAAATGACACATGATATTATCCGTGGAAAATGGAAACCGATAATTTTATGGCAACTTAGTAAAGGCAGAAAATCATTATCTAACCTAAAAAGTGAAATTACCGGCATTAGTCAAAAGATGTTACTGCAACACCTACATGAACTTGCAGAACATAAATTCGTTGATAAAATTACCTTTGATGGATACCCTCTAAAGGTAGAATACTTTTTGACAGAAAGAGGCAAAAAAATATTTGAAGCAATTACAATTATGCAGGATGTAGGGATTGAAATTATGTTAGACGATAATCGAGAAGATTTTTTGAAAGAACAGGGATTCTTATAGTTACAAAAAAGTGGGTAGTTTACCTTATTGTTTAACAGTCTTATAATTTTAACAAGGAGGTACTTAACATGCGAGATATTGAAAAAACAATAGGGAACTTAATTGATAAACAGAGTGTTACTTTTATAAGTTCTGTCGATGCTAACAATTTTCCAAATACAAAAGCAATGCTACCACCACGCAAACGCGAAGGCATAAAAACATTCTATTTTACTACTAACATCTCCTCTATGCGCGTTACACAGTTTGAGGAAAATTCAAAAGCCTGCATTTATTTTTGTGACCGACGTTTTTTTAGAGGTGTTATGTTAATTGGAAACATTGAGGTGTTAGAAGATAGCAAAAGTAAGGAGATGATTTGGCAAGAAGGTGATACCATGTATTATTCAAAAGGTGTTACTGATCCTGATTATTGCGTACTACGTTTTACTTCTATACAAGGACGATTTTATACTAATTTCAAATCTGAAAATTTTAGTATTTAAATGCAGAATTTTTTACTAATATCTCTTCCCGTAACATATCTCCAACCATTTACTTAATCATATAAAAATCGTTATCTATTGGTTAAGCGTTTTTTATATATCTGCTTCACAAAAAAGGTTATCTACTAAGTGAATTCTTTCACTAAATAGATAACCTTTTTTCTTATATCTTCAAAACTACACATTGAATTGTCAGAATCTTTTTGGTTAAGCCCTCGACCTATTAGTAACAGTCAACTACATGTGTTACCACACT
>NZ_CBDLAM010000205.1:0-4376 GCF_965301125.1 Anaerosporobacter sp.
ATCTATGATACTACAAATGAATTTTGTAGTAAGGTACTAGAGAAAACTAATAAATTATTCGATAGGGAGGATAAATAAATGATTCAAAAAAAGAGTAAATTCTGGACGTTCTGTTTTTCTTTAATTCCAGGGGCAGCGGAGATGTATATGGGATTTATGAAGATGGGATTAAGCCTAATGACAGTATTCTTTGGTTTATTCGTATTAACTGTTACATTGGAGTTAGGACCAGTGATGGTAATGCTAGCAGTAGCGTGGTTCTATAGTTTTTTTCATGCACGTAATTTAGCAAGCATGCCAGAACAAGAGTTTTATGAAGTGGAAGATACGTATTTATTCACCATAGTTGAGGCAAAGCAAGGCGAAAATTTAATACGTACGTATCGTAAAACGATTGCCGTTATATTAATCTTTATTGGTATTATTTTAACATGGAAGACTTGTATGTCGATGCTATATGGAATTATTCCTTATGAATTTTATTATGTATTACAACATATGACTTACCGATTGCCACAGCTTGTAGTTGGTATTGCAATTGTATATCTTGGATTGAGTATGATTCGTGGTAAGAAAGTAGAACTGGATGAAATAGTTAGAACTGGTGATTCTCAGATTGATAATACACTAAATGGTAATGGGAACAGTAATGTTGAAACTGATCTATATAATTCAGAAGTTCATGTGAATGCAATTGAAGATAAGGAAGAAGGAAATTAAGATGGAACAGATGGAAGAAGTAAGAGAGGTTAGAAAGCATCGAATTGGTAGCTATACTTTTGGTTTAACGCTAATAGTATATGGAGTCTTATTCCTTGTTCATATATTTGCGCCAGCAATTAGTTATGATTTTATCTTTCGTTTATGGCCACTAACCTTTATATCATTGGGGATTGAGGTGCTTCTAGGTTCTCGTAGAGAAGATACGAGATTTGTATACGATAAGGTAGCAATAATACTACTCATACTATTGACCATATTTGCTGTGTTTATGGCAGGGGTAGATTGTCTTATGAGGGATTATGAATATTGGAGAGATGGGATGCTTAACATAAGATAAATAGAATAGACTATTGTAAAGAACAACTTTTTTTACGCTGAATGCAATTTTGTGAATATATACACGTTCACATAGGGCATATAGCTATAAAAAGTTGTTTTTTATGTATTACGGATGGTCAATTTGTTCAATATATACCCCAAATTTCTATATACAGTTCTCATTGCCAGAAATGATGTTTACTGGTAGAATAGAGGAACATAGGGAGATTGAGAAATATTTAACAAAATACAAAAGTAGAAATGGGGAATTAGATGGCAACGTTAAAAGACGTAGCTGCAAAATCGGGAGTTACTGTGACAACGGTATCACGAGTACTTAACAATCGAGGTTGTATTAGTGCAGAAACCAGAGACAGAGTATATGCGGTAATAAAAGAATTGAATTATAAACCTAATGAGTTAGCTAGATCTCTATCCAAGCAAAAAAGTAACAGTATAGGAATAATTGTTCCCCATATTGAACATCCATATTTTGCAAGGTTAATTGGATATCTCGAAAGAGAAGCTGTATATAAGAACTATAAAATAATGATTTGTAATTCTCATGGAATGTTTGGAAAAGAAGTAGACTATTTAGAAATGTTACAATCCCATCGAGTTGCTGGGATAATTTTATGCTCTAGGTCAGCTGATATAGGAAAGTTTGTCTCTTTAAATATTCCTGTAGTGAGTATCGAAAGATCGGTTGATGTGGGGACATCAAGTGTGGAATGTGATAATTATCAAGGAGGTGTCCTAGCTGCAGAACATCTTATAGCAAGAGGGTGTAAGAATTTGGTATATATTTCGGGTGTTGAGAATGAAACAATGCCAGATGATGAACGTTGTATGGGGTTTGTTAAAGTATGTGAAGATAACAACATTTTACATAAAGAGATAATATATAAAGCAGATGGCTATCTAAATAGGGAATACCATTCATTGATTGAAAATATTCTCTTAGAGAATCCAAAGGTAGATGGAATCTTTACTAGTAGTGATTTAATTGCAGCACAGGTAATTCAAGTGGCAAGAAAGATGAATCTTCAGGTTCCTGATAATTTAAAAATCGTGGGCTTTGACGATGTTAATATCGCCTCTTTGGTTAGTCCAACAATTACAACCGTACACCAACCAATTAAAGAGATGGCAAAAGAAGCTATAGATTGCCTGATAAAATATGTAGATGGGAAGACAGTTCCTAGCCGAATTCAAATGCCTGTATCGTTAGTTAAGCGGGAAACGACGTAGGCTAAACCTTATTAAGCTAAGCTATTCATTTCGTATAAATTATGCTATCATATAATGATATATAGGTTAGATTAGTAGCACCAATTTAAAGTGAGTCCAAATTGAAGATACTGATCTAGACATCAAATGAATGGTCAAATATAAGACAGTGAGGTAATTATGGAAAATCAAGAAAAACAGCATAAAAGGCGTGTACGATACAAAGGAACCCATCCTAGAAGCTATAAAGAAAAATATAAAGAACATCAACCTGAGAAATATAAGGATACAATAGAGAAGGTAATTAAAAAGGGTAGTACACCTGCGGGAATGCATATCTCAATTTGTGTTAATGAGATATTAGAATTCTTACAGATTAAACCAGGGCAAATTGGATTAGATGCAACACTGGGTTATGGTGGTCACACTTCGAAGATGTTACAATGCTTAGAAGGAAAAGGACATATCTATGGTCTTGATGTAGATCCAATTGAATCTGCAAAAACGAAAGCCAGACTAGAGGCTATGGGATTTGGTCCAGATATCCTAACAGTAAAATTAATAAACTTCGCCAACATTGACCAAGTTGTGGAAGAGTCTGGTCCACTTGATTTCGTATTAGCAGATTTAGGTGTATCTTCTATGCAAATCGATAATCCTGATCGTGGATTTTCGTATAAGATAGAAGGTCCATTAGATTTGCGATTAGATCCGACAAAAGGTATCTCAGCAGCAGAACGTTTGAAGAATATATCTCAACCAGAGTTAGAAGGAATGCTAACCGAGAATTCTGATGAACCTTATGCAAAAGAGATTTCAAGAGCTATTGTTACAGAAATCAAAAAAGGTAGAGCAATTGAAACAACTACAAGGCTAAGAGAAGTGATAGAGGGTGTTCTTATCAAGGTTCCAGCTGCGGAACGTAAGGAAGTAATGAAGAAAACTTGTCAGAGAACATTTCAGGCGTTGCGTATTGATGTAAATAGTGAGTTTGAAGTTCTGGAACAATTTATGGAGAAGCTCCCTAATGTTCTAGCTAAAGGAGGACGAGTTGCTATATTAACATTCCATTCAGGAGAAGATCGATTAGTGAAGCAATACTTTAAGCATTATTATCGTGAAGGAATATATAGCGATATTGCCAAGGAAGTAATTCGACCATCGGCAGAAGAATGTAATATGAATAGCCGTGCTCGTTCAACGAAGATGAGATGGGCTATTAAGGCATAGAAACGAGATTTAGGTATAATATAAAAAGAGGAAAATTATTTTACACTGTGTAAAATGATTTTCCTCTTTTTTTCTATAATTATATTACCACAAAATCCGCAATTTTTCAAGACTTGCAAATAAATAGTTAAAGATTTACAATTTATAAATTATTATAGTATAACTTTCAATCAACTGTTTGGAAAGGTGAAGGTGTGTTTATATGGAAGAAGATAGACTTTTTCAATATCTAGTGAATGGGCAAGAAGGGAATCAACTAGCAGTACAAAAACAAATGAAAGACTTAATCGCTTGTAATGATTACACGAAACAGTTCGGTATTCAACTATCGGAGAAAGATGCAATGGAATTAATTGAAGAAAGAAAAGAGAATCTAATACGGCAAGAACGAATTGAATTTGGAGAAGGGATTCTCACAAAGCTGATATTTTCATTCTGTGATTCTCCATATATATACCAGGATAATTATACTGATACGATTCAAAGGCTTCAGGAAATCTTCTATCTTTATAAGAACGAGTCACTGGATGAATGGACTGATGATGAGTTAATTGCGTATATGAAGGAACAATTTGATGGTAAATGCCAAGGAGATTTGGATTATCTAGAAGATACATCACTAGAGGCATTTGCACGTAAGTTAAGAAGAGGATATGAGGAATAGTCTATTATGAAAGGATCTGTTAGAATATGCATCATTATGAAATGGAAGAGCTATTACCGATTGTAGCAAGACTTGTGGATCAATACACTAGCAAGGAAAGTAGCTCCATACGTTTTGAAACTGCCAAACAGTTAATGGAGGCGGTGATATATTGTAATAATCATAATGAAGATGTAGATAGTAATGGCAAAAACTTAATAAAAGACTTAAT
>NZ_CBDLAM010000205.1:4386-5974 GCF_965301125.1 Anaerosporobacter sp.
AAGTTATTGCCATCACAATCCACACCTTCAACATGATTAATACAATATATCACCATGGAGGCGGTGATATATTGTATTAATCATGTTGAAGGTGTGGATTGTGATGGCAATAACTTAGTAGAAGACTTAATAAATAACAAGCAGGGATTGTCAGCAGAAGAGGCATACGACTATGGTTATCACATCGTAGTAAATAAGGTGAAACAGGCTAATATACAATATGCGGCATTATTAACCGACTTTAATTCCTATCGTAATCAAGCGTATTATGATACCGTTGTGAAAGGAATACCAGCTTTCTTTTTACATTATGATGCGAAGTTTGCCCCACAGGACCATAGATTAACGCTAGACTACCCTACGTTAAGATGGATCGGAGATGTGGAAGGGATTGATGCAATCGAGAAGTATTTGCAGTATACAGTATATGAACAAACCTTTCTGCAAGCATTACCAGAAGCGTATATATTAAAGGTATTGGAGCTATATCATGCAGATTATGAGAGCTTATTTATAAATGTATGTAGCATTGTTTTACGCAACATGTTAGTATGTATGTGGAATAAAAAACCTATATATGGAATTTCATTTACACAGAATGAAGTTATATCGATACAAGAGAAAATTAGTGAAAATGGGCAAGAGGGTACTGCAAAAACGCTAAATAAGCTTCTTCAGACATTAATTAGACAAGGTTATGGGGATAATAAGGAATTGTTTGAATATTTAAGCTATGATGTTCATGAGTTTAGTGTTGAATTATGGAATGCGGTGCAGAAAGATTGTCTTGATGTATTGTTGGGTAAGAAAAGGGTCTAAGTATAAGAAAAAAAATAAGGGAAGGCGAAAATGATGATAAAGAATAATGAACAAACGAGGAATCTACAAATAAATCATTATGAAGAAATAGCAATGAATGCATTTCCGGCTATTCAATCAGAGTTATACGATGGTTGGGTATTACGTTATACAGGTGGCTATACATTCCGGGGTAACTCGGTGAATCCCATATATCAAGGCAATATAAATCTGGAAGAGAAAGTGCTAGAGTGTGAGAGACGATATTTGGAACAGGGATTACCGAGTGTATTTAAGATTTCGGAAGCAGTAGAAGAAGGTTTGGATTTGTTTCTTGATCATTGTGGATATGCGATAAAAAAGAAAGCAGATATTATGACAAGAGAATTGAATGATGAAATTGATAATAATCTAATCTTAAATGAAGGCGATTTAGTCGATCAGGTAACGATAGATTATAGTATAACAGAAGATTGGTTAGATGAGTTCGTGATGCTAAATGGAACGAATGAAGAACCAATGAAATCAATAGCGAAAGAGGTTCTAAGAAAGATACAGAATCCAATCTTTTGTGCCAGCATTAAGAAAGATGGAGAAATGGTAGCATGTGGACTTGGAGTATTTGAAAATGGCAAAATAGGATTGTTCGATATCCGTGTTCTTAAACCGTATCGTAGACTTGGATTAGGGGCAAAAATCTGTAGTAAGATAATGTTAGAAGGTATAAAACAAGGGGCTATCAAAGCGTATCTACAGGTAGCAGTAGAAAATGAAGGTGCTATTAAGTTAT
>NZ_CBDLAM010000206.1:0-2342 GCF_965301125.1 Anaerosporobacter sp.
GAGCAAAAAGAAATAAATAATAGGATGGCTGAAAAGAAATTAAGAAGAAAAATATTTTGGGGAGAAGTTTTAATTACTTAGGTAATACAGTCAGAAAATACATATTATAAACAGTCCAGAATAAGATTATTATATTTATTTTATTATTTGAAATGAAAAAAGAGCTCATAATAAGAAAGGTAGCTATGAAAATTGGAAGGATATGCTATAATTATATTTAGTATATGAGTAAGAATTCATAGTTATAAAGGAGTTAATATATGAAGATATTAGTTGTAGAAGATGATCGTGTTATTGCGACTGGGTTAGAATATAGTTTGCAGCAAGAGGGATATGAGGTAAAGAATGCATATTTTTATAAGGAAGCAAGGGAATGTATTGCTGAAGAACTATTTGATTTATATTTACTAGATATAACACTTCCTGATGGGAATGGATATGATCTTTGTAAAGAGGTTAAAAAGAGAAAGGATACACCAGTTATATTTCTTACGGCATTGGAAGATGAGGTAAATGTGGTGATGGGATTGGATTTTGGAGCTGACGATTACATAGTCAAACCATTTCGTATAAGAGAGCTGATGTCCAGAATTCGTTCGGTTCTCCGTAGATACCAAAGAGATTGCGATGAAAATATAATAAATATTGCAGATATAGAGATACATATACGAGAGAATAGAATATATAAGAATAAGCAGGAAATAACTTTAACAGCAATGGAATATCGTCTTTTGTTACAATTGGTTAATCATAGAGGACAAGTCTTAACTAGAAATCAGTTGCTTGAGGGAATCTGGGATATATCCGGCGATTTTGTGAATGATAATACTCTCACAGTTTATATCAAGCGATTAAGAGAAAAGTTAGAAGATGATATGAGTAATCCAGTTATTATTAAGACAATACGAGGAATTGGTTATTGTATTGAAAAATAAGTGGTATTTACTATAAAAAGTGACTAGATAGGGAAGAGCTAACTTTAATTTGGAAAGGAATAGGTTGGTTAATATGAGATATCGGGAATTAATACAGATGGGATTAACCTGTTTTGCAATAACTGTAGTAGCTACCATACTAACAACTGTATTTCCTCATTATGGAGTATTGTTTGTATGTTTGCTGGGAGCTAGTATTACCTTGTATGCCATTATATTTACAAAAGTAAGATATAAGAAGATTAATGAATTATCAGATTATCTGTATCGAATATATATGGGCGAATATACCTTAGATGTGAGGGATTATGAAGAAGGGGAATTAAGTATTCTTAAGTCTGAAATATATAAGCTTACGCTTAGAATGATTGAACAAAATGAGTTATTATTAAAAGATAAGACATATCTTGCAGATGCACTATCAGATATAACACATCAGCTTAAGACTCCATTGACTTCCATTAGTATGATGGCAGATCTATTAGCAACTGACCATATGGATGACGTGAAACGACTAGAATTCACAAAGAATATTCATACACAAGTAGAGAGGATGCGCCTGCTTGTAGTGTCATTGCTTAAGATGTCAAAATTAGATGCAAAAGCGGTGGAATTAAAGCAAGAGCCGGTCTTATTGCATGAATTGGTCCAAGCATCAATGGAGCCATTTCGAATTCTAGAAGAATTAAAGGAGATAGAAGTACATATTGAAGGGGATAAAGAAGCTTCTTGTATGGGAGATTTCCCTTGGTTACAAGAAGCTATTAGTAATGTTTTGAAGAACTGTTTTGAGCATAGCAGAATGCAGGGTAAAATTCAGATTCATTATTCACAGAATGCAATTTATTCACAAATTTCTATTGCGGATAATGGAGAAGGAATTGATGAGGAGGACTTACCACATATATTTGAACGATTTTATAAAGGAAAAAATGCAAATCCAGATAGTGTAGGGATTGGACTTGCCTTAGCAAAACAAATCATTACTGGCCATAATGGAAGCATTCACATTATAAGTGAAAAGGGAAAAGGAAGTAAATTTATAATCAAATTATATAAAGTGACAAATTTGTCACCGAATATGTCATCGTAACGTCATTATAAATTTGTATAATTACAATTAGAGAATGGAAGAAAGGATTCGATGACATGGAGATATTAAGAGTTAATAATTTATGTAAGACCTATGGAACTGGGGAAACGAGTGTGAAAGCATTAGATTCCGTTTCTTTCACCGTAAATAAAGGAGAATTCGTAGCAATTATCGGGCGCTCTGGTGCAGGTAAATCAACGTTGCTGTCTGCGGTGACAGCGGCCCGTCCAAAGATTGCAAATTATCCATTTACAACGTTAAACCCACAACTGGGCGATAAGTCTGCGAATACACTTCCTATTGTATTCTTTGAT
>NZ_CBDLAM010000206.1:2352-5954 GCF_965301125.1 Anaerosporobacter sp.
GGACCATCTGGTTCAGGTAAATCAACGTTACTTCATATGCTTGGAGGTGTAGACCGTCCATCAGATGGAGAAGTATTTATTAATGGAACAAACATTTATAAATTAAATGAAAGTAATCTGGCAATTTTTCGTCGAAGGCAAATTGGTTTGATTTATCAGTTTTATAATTTAATACCTGTGTTAAATGTTAAGGAGAATATTACACTTCCGTTGTTATTAGATCACCGTAAGGTACCTAAAAAATATTTAGATGAAATTGTAAACATACTAAAGCTACGAAATCGATTAGATCATCTACCAAATCAATTATCTGGTGGCCAGCAACAACGTGTATCCATTGGTAGAGCATTGGTTACAAATCCAGCTATTATGTTAGCTGATGAACCAACGGGAAACCTAGACAGGAAAACGGGAAATGAGATCATGGAGTTAATCAAGTTATCTAATCGAAGATACAATCAAACTTTAATTGTAATTACTCATGATGAATCAATTGCTTTACAGGCAGATCGTATCATTACCATAGAGGATGGTAAAATAGCAGGAGATGAAGTGATAAAACCTGCAAACATGGGAGGCAGATAATATGAATATTATGAACAGCCTAACATGGAAACATATGAAAACAAATAAAAAACGGACCATAGTAACTATACTGGGTGTTATTATATCAGTAGCAATGATTACAGCAGTATCCACAGCGGCTTTAACATTTACAACATATCTGCAAGACATTCAGATTCATTCAGATGGTGCATGGCATGTTAAATATAACAATGTTACACAGTCACAAGCCGATAAATTAACCGATGAGTTAGATGATAAATTTAGCTTCTATACTCAAGTTAAGGGTTATAGTAAATGGAATGATACAAATAAAGTACAAAAACCATATATTTACGTAGAGGCATATAATAGTACAGCATTTGATAAGCTACCGATAAATTTACTTGAAGGAAGATTTCCTGAGAAAGATGGAGAAATTATTGTAAGTAAAGAGATATCAAATAATAAAAATGAATCGTATCAAATTGGTGATTCTATAACTATGGAATACGGAAAACGTTTCGCTATGGTTGAAGGAGCACAGACAGAGTTAAATCAGTACTATGAGTTTCTCGGAGATACGTATCCTGACGAGGAACAAGAAGTTTGGAAATCAACAGGAGAAAAAGAGACATATACTATCGTAGGAATTATAGAGTCTGGCGAGTCATTTATAGAACCAGGAAGAAGAGCAATTACATTCCTTGATACAAATGCAACAGGTGAAAATGAGACATTTACAGTTAGTATATTTATGAATAAGGTTTCTAATGATTTATATGAGAAGGCTAAATTAGCTGCGAAAGATGCAGGGGTTAGTGAAGAACAGATTACTTACCATGATGCATTATTACGATTTTACGGAGTTAGTAAGTTCGATAATTCTTTCAATAAGATGATTCAAGCATGTACGATAATTTTAATCCTTATTATTATGGTGGGATCTATTGCACTAATATATAATTCTTTTGCAATATCCATTAATGAAAGAAGTAAGCAATTCGGAATGCTTTCTAGTATTGGTGCAACTAAGGAACAGAAACGAAATGCAGTTCTTTTTGAAGGAGCGGTAATTGGTGCTATTAGTATACCACTGGGAATCCTAGCAGGATTTGTTGGAATGTGGACGACATTTACACTACTCAGTCCAATACTTGAGAGTGCAATGGGGATACACGTAGGAATCAAAGTAGTTGTATCTGTTGAAGCTATTATAGTAGCTAGTATATTTTCGGCAATAACAATTTTTATTTCAGCATATCTACCAGCTAGAAAAGCAGCTAAGATTACTCCTATTGAAGCAATCAGACAGGCAAAGGATATTGCTATAAAAGCCAAACATGTGAAGACTTCTCGGTTAACGCAAAAATTAATTGGTATAGAGGGAAGCTTAGCAATTAAGAATTTGAAACGAAACAGAAAACATTACCGAGCATTAGTTACCTCACTTACTATAAGCCTTGCCTTGTTTATAACCGTAGGATCTTATGTATATTATATAAAAGAATCTGTGATGTTTGCCTTGGGAGATGAATCATTCGATGTTGCAGTATGGAATATTGATAAGGAAGAAGAAAACAAGGTAACAGAAATACTGGAAGAATTACAAAGTGTAACTGAAGGAAATGCTGTTATTACATTAGGTGGTAACTTTCAGATGAATAAAGAACAAAGTCAAAATCTGATAACGGAAGAATGTAAGAAGGCACTTGGAACTGAATGGACAGATAATACTAACTTCGATTGTTCGGTAACCTTTATTCAAGATGAAGTGTATGAGAGATTAGTTGGTAAGAAACTTAGTGACTTAGAAGGAATTCACGCTATATTAATCAATAAACAGGTTAGCCAAAAAGGGTATAGTCTTACCGAGATAAAACCATTGGGTGCTAAAGCAAACGATAAGATAGAGATTAACAATCATGAAATTCAGCTGGATTTAGTTACAAAGCAGCTTCCTTTGGGAGTTGGTTATGGTAGAGTTGGTGGTAGTATTTCATTTGTATTCCCGGCTTCAGAGCTGAATGTAATTAAGCAGTCTGATAGTGTGACTATGTATACTTACTATATAAATACAAATAATGCTAAAAGTATAGAAGAGGATATTGTTGATACGTTTTTAGGAGAAGGCATACAATCCGATTATGCGATAGATAACCAAGCACTGGAAATTGTAAGAAACAATCAAATTACAACTGTATTCTCTGTTTTTGCATATGGGTTTATAACATTAATTTCATTTATATGTGTAGCAAATCTATTCAATACAATATCTACTAGCTTTACTCTAAGAAGAAGAGAGTTCGCTATGCTAAAAAGTATTGGTATGACTCCAAAAGTATTTGGTCGAATGATTCGAATGGAGAGCCTTATGTATGGTGTGAAAGCTTGTATTTTTGGATTACCAATCAGTCTTGGTATGACATTATGGATTAAAAAAGGGGTAGGATATAATTTCACAAGAGAGTATTTATTCCCATGGCAAACTTATATAATTGGTGTAGTATCAGTCTTCATTGTTGTCGGTATTGCAATGTTATACTCATCTAGAAAAGTTAGAAAAGAAAATATAGTAGATGCATTAAAAACAGAAATTAATTAATAGTAGCCGTGATAAATGGTATTCACCAACGATATAAAAACAGTTCCAATAAGTTGAATGCCTATGATGTATATTTTATATTCGTCATAGTTACATACCTTTTTGGGATTGTTTTTTTACGTTGCAGATCATTGCTTTTAATGTTAGAACTACTATAGTAGTTACTTCTAGCAAATGTCTATTTTGATACTATAACTAGCAATTCTTGTGTCAGTCACTTTTTATTAAAACACGATGAGTGTTTATGGTATAATGTGCCAATAAAAAAACTTGAAAAAGTACTTTACAAACGATTTTAACTCTGCTATACTAAATGAAGTCAGCTGATGAGTTGCACGAAATGAACAAACAATTCTGAAAATAGTAAGAATTAAAACAATTCATTAAAAAGTGAAAATTTTGTTGACAAACGTCGAAAGATGTTGTAAGATATAACAGTCGCTTCTGACAAGTA
>NZ_CBDLAM010000207.1:0-5951 GCF_965301125.1 Anaerosporobacter sp.
TAATTGATGACAGCCTTTAATTGATAATTGATTTTATAAAAAATTTAGAAACAAAGGTTATTCAGTGATAAAAAGTACTGGAAAGCGTTATTTTACTGGTATTAAATTTAAGGATACAGAGTTTGAAAAGACTACTGAATCTCCTTATTAGAGCAGAAAGGGCACTTTTTTTTAAAACCTATACATAGAGAGAAAATAGTATATATATGGGGGTTTTATATATATAAATGAGTATAAGAAAAAAACTGCTTTTTCTGCCCTATGAACAAATTTTACATTGAAAGAAGGTCTAAAATAATGAATGATATATATCTGGAAAGAATTGCAATTTCACTAGAAGGTATTAATACTAAGTTTGAAGAATTTGTTGATTTATATTGCGTTGAGCATAATTTAAAAACGGCTAATAACTATAGAAAAAACAATATGACATTCTCTGAACATGTCAAACAAAGAATTAAAGAATGTGAAGAAAGGAGTAATACAATTGAGAAAGAACAACAATCACACGCTACGGATCATGTCGCAGAATAAGAACTTCATTACAAGTCTTGGTAGAGAGTGTTGGATATCTAGTTGTGTAAATAAAGGAGTACCAGAGTATAGAATAATGCATAATGGATATATAGATCCTTGCCTTGGTATGTATTACAGCTATAAACGTGCAGAAGAAATATTGAACAAAATATTTGAGTGTATCAAGAATAATAAGGAATCTTATGAGATGCCATTGGAATAGGCAATAGAAAAGCCATTACAAGAGCTGCAACTCTGCAATGGCAAGTAACCCATAAACCATCAAGTCTAGGTATGGTCTCATTATATCATTATACCTGGACGAATACAAGAAAGGAATTGTATGGATATTTTAACAGCAATAGTATTCTTTATACTGGGAGTGCTATTCACAGTAAACACGCTACCAGATAATAATAGTATGATGGATAAGGAGAGATAAGTATGTATAAGATGATCAATGAGGAATTAAGAATAGCAAGTTGTAAATTGGGTGATTTAACAATGGAGCAGACACAAAGTATCCTTGCACAGTTTAAAGGTGATGTATTAAGCACATTAACTGGTTTCTATACGAGGGGTGATGATTTGTTTGTGATTAATAGTGAAAACTCTGATTATGACTTTTATTTACTAACGGCGGAGAGTTATCTAAGTGCAAATGATGAAGAGCGAGCAGCGATAAAGAAAAAGATACTTAGCCAAGGGATAAAAGAGTTCTTAAGTTTGCTTGATATTACAGTGAATTATAGAAAGACATTACAGCTAAAGCTTATGACTGGTAATATGCCAACAGAAGATTACATCAATGCAATACCAATACTAAGAGATCTTAATATTATGAGAAATAGTGATTTTAAAGAAATGAATGCATTCATGTATGGTTACATAATGGGGAAGCGTGCTGAACGTGCCAGAAGAAAGAAGGTACAGGCGTGAGTGCAAAGATAAAAATATCATATGAACATGATCAGGAGTTACAGGAACTAATAAAGCTCTTACGCCCTAAGATTAAGCGTTATAAGAAAGAGGACAAGAGAGGAAAGTATAATAGGGTGTATATTGAGGTGAAGTAGAAGCAAAGGTGATATATCTGGTAAGAGGTAGGTCGCTATTGATATATACCGCTATGAAAAATACTAAACACAATTTTGCATTTAGTTATAACGGCAACTATTTGGTTGTGGTTGAATGGCTGATTTTTAGCGAAGTCCAAATTGGAGCGACCATAAAATCATGGGCGATAACGAGCACCAAATGGCGACCGTAAAATTATGGTGACCTAATATTATTAGTGACCACGAAATTGGAGTGGCTAAATTAGACATACCTTCAGGAATACAAATTAACAGCTCAATTATATTCATTTTTAATACTCTAACTAGTGTTTTATACTAAAAAAATGACATATAGAAATAGCGTAATCCCTTATAAATGCTGTGATTTTAAGCGCATACCCCTATTGACTATGTGTTTTATAACTGATATAATAAACTTACAAGCAAATATTGAAAAGTACCCCAGTAGTGATACTGGAAGTCATAATAGACGCGGGAACAGATAGAGCCATTTAGAAGTAACTAGGTGGTTGTATTTGGACCCGCGTTTTTATTTGCTTGTCAAACAGATGTTGTCATTCCCTTTCTTCCATAATGCTCTTCCCTGGGCATGGATTGAAACTGCCCCATTGTTCTAAGAAAGTGAATGATAGTATCAAGAACAATGTAAATCAGAGTAAAGGAAGGAATGATAAGTCATGTTTGAAACAACACAAGAACAAAAAGACAAGTACCTAAACAAAATGAGAGGTATTAGAACGAACGTAACCGAAATGGCACCTAAGATTAATAGTATTCTAGTAGCCTATGGTGCAGAGTTCTACAGAAAAACTAAAGGTGAGTATACAGATAGCTACTTTAGTCAGATAAGGGAAAAAGCCGAAGAGGATATTAGGATTACGGCCAGAGATAAGTTCACAGAGGTTATTGATTCACTTAACCAGGAGAAAGAGAACTACAATGATCAGTGCTTTGAGAAGAAAACAACAACGGATCCAACCGAGCTAAACTTTGTGGGTAAGGAATTGGAACTAATGGATAGAGAAGAGCTAAAAGAATTTTTTGAACTGAACTTCTTGGACAAGAACATGGTTCGCTTATTTGATATTGAGATTAAGAGACGTAGTAAGTCTAATGATACAATGGCTCAAAGTGAAGTTGCCATGTTGCAGGCCTATAAGAATGAATTTGCTATTAATGATATAGTAATCCAAAAATATGAGCAATGTATCAAGGAAATGATAGGTGCTAGATCAGTATCTAGCAGCACAATATTTTTTCCAGAGTATGATGAATATGATAAGATGTCAGCTCGATCGGTAACGATAGCTGAATTGTTTAACTTCATACATGCTAAGAGTGCCTGGGGGATTCCAAACAAAGCTGACGTTAATATCTTAGGATTAGTTAAGTAGGAGGAAACACACATGGAACAAGTAGTTGAGTACATTAATGATAGAATAGAGCAGTTAAGAAAATTCAATGGTAAGGAAACCAGGGAAGAAAAAGAGCTGCTAAAGGTATTAGAGGTTATTGATAACCTACCAAAAGAAGATTAATTGTTAATGGCCTGCCTCGTGTTATACGCTGCAGGCTCATTTTATAAGGAGTGATGGCGGTGTCAAATGAAGAACTAGTTGAACAAATCCGTAAGGGAATCAATATACCCGATAACATGGGGCAGCTTTACGAACAGAATAAAGGAATGATCTGCAAGATAGCAAGAAAGTACGCTTCACGAGTTGATATAGAGGATTTAATGCAGGAAGCATATTTCGGTCTGTATGAAGCCGTCAAGCACTATGAGAGTGCTTCAGAAGTAAAATTCATTACTTACGCAATATATTGGATAATGCAGTCCATACAACGATATGTTGAAAATAACTCTTCCCCAATCCGAATACCAGTTCATACACAACTGTTGTATGCCAAATACAATAAAGTGGTTAAAAGCTTCGAAGAAAAACATAAGCGTAATCCAACAGATCAGGAAGCTAGTCGGTTACTTGAAACGAGTATTACGGTTATTCATTCTATGAGGAAAGCATTGTATGAAGTGGGTAACATGGATAGCCTGGATCAGTCCATTGGTGGCGAGAATGATGATATTCTTCTTTCTGATTCTGTAATTGGTTTAAATGGGATTGAAAATGATATACTTGACCGAATAATCGAAAAGGACAAAAAAGGCTCTCTATGGGGTATTGTAGAAGAGAATACAAATGAACTGGAGAACAAGGTTATAGTTAGTCGGTATAGAAAGGATCTAACGCTTGAAGCTACTGGCAAAGAGATTGGAGTATCTAGGGAACGTGTTAGGCAGATAGAGAGCACAGCACTTAAAAAGCTTAGAACATCAAGGGTAAAGCGTGCACTATCAGAACGATATGAAATTGCATTACAAGTAGCTTACAGAGGAAGTATTAATAGTTTTCGTAACACATGGACTAGTGCTACAGAACAGGCAGCGTTAAAGCTTTACGATTTAATTTAATATGTATATAAAAATCAAGACAAAAAAGAAAGAGAGAAAAAAGAATGAAAGAAAAAAGAATGAAAGAAACTAAACAAGGAACGATAGTTACACTACAGAAAGAAAAGCATTATGGATTTATTAAGCCAGACGAAGCAGGTCAAAGAAGTTGTGAAAATATATTTTTCCACTTTGAAAATATGGTTGAGGGGCAGGATCTAAATTCATTGTCGGTAGGAGACGTGGTTGAGTACTTTGAGGAAGAGGTACAAAAAGGTAAACAGGCTTGTGAAGTAGTAGTAATGTTTCATATTGACTTTGTGGAATAAGTGAAGGGAAATAATAGTATGCAGATAGAAATTAGAAGTGACAGTGTGTTAATCAGAGGATATGTGAATTCTACGGATAGAGACAGTAAAAAAATGAAATCAAAGAAAGGTGATGAATTTGTAGAACAGGTCAGAAGTGGAACTTGGCAGAAAGCTATTGATAGTAATGATAATATAGCCGTTTTGTTTAACCATGATTGGAATAAGGAATTAGGATCAACAAAGGATAATCTAATACTGAGAGAGGATAACATAGGCCTTTATGCTGAGATAAAGACAAGTAATCAAGAAGTAGTAGAAAAAGCCAAAAGAAATTTACTTTCAGGATGGAGCTTTGGCTTTATTAAAATTAAAGAATCATGGGGAAAGACAGATGATAATGTTGCTAGAAGGTATCTTGATGAAATCAGACTTAGAGAAGTATCTATTTTAGATGATACAAAAACACCTGCGTATTATGGAACATTGGTCGAAGTCAGAGAGAATAACCAAGGAAGTATCGAGCAGAGATTTGTCCAGGATAAGGTTGAAAAAGTATGGGTTAATAAAAATGATGATCTTGAAACGAGACTGAGACTAATGAGGTTAGAACTTGAAATATAGACACCCGGGGGGAGGGGTAAAAAATATATGCATTGACCCAACACCGAATGCACCCTCTCAGTCGTAAATTTCCCCAGTTTCAAAAGTTTTAGAGAATCTTGGATATATAAAACTAAAAAAAGTTAAAGAAGAGGAGAAAAGATATGGGAAAACAATTAACAGCTACAGAGGAATTTTTAACAAAGGATAATCAAAAGGCTAGTAATGTATATTTAATTGAATTAAAAAAAATAGAAAGTTTCAAAAAACAGATTTCAATTAAAAAAGCAAGTGCAATCAAAGAGATAGAAAGATTGACACATGAGTTAGCAGAATTAAATAGGCAGTATATGTTTGAGACTGATAATGTAAAACTTGCAGAAATAGCGACCGGAAAGAAAAATATTAGATTAGAAATTGAAGATTGGAAGGATATCACAGAAACAGATTATAAACCTATTTTAAGTAAAATGATCAAAGATGCTGAGAAATATAAAGTAGATGCTGATAAGGAATGGGCAAAGTTTAAGGATTTATTGTCAAAGAGATGTGAAGAGTATGTTAAGGAGAGAGAAGCATTTGAGGATGCTATGATAGAGAAATTTAATGAAATAAATAGGACAGAGGGTTCACATGCATTTAAACAGGTACTCGAAACACATAGCAGCCTTATGAGAGAATTAGAAAGATAATTTATTAATAGAGAGGTGCATTACGCATTGAGGTATACCTCTCTATGTTTTAGATAGATCGGAGGATTTATAGATTAAAAACAAATTAGAAACAAACAAAAAGGCACAAGCTATTAAGCAAGTGCCGAAACTACCCAGTAGTCCCTGGTTTTATAAATGAGCTGGTACTAAATTGATAGTAATGAAATTAACAACCATTTAGAAATACACAAACTTGTTTTAATATAGATAGTATCTGTGAGTATTGTACGTGTTAAGGAAAAGTAGGGGATAAGTAGTAAATATATCAATTGAACATACC